>NZ_JBLFEO010000022.1:0-81681 GCF_047345505.1 Maribacter aquimarinus
CCTGGCGTCATAAAGGGGCTCTTAAGCAAGGTTTTTGCACCGATCGGAAATGGTGGCCGAAATGCGCCCCGAATCGTAGCGGCCTAAAGTTTATAATCCTTGCGAAAATCAGCAAGCCCTACCATAGAGATAGGTGTTCTTAAAGGCTTGTTGAAACCCCACAATGGGCTTTACACCTTTGGCGGTGAGTACCGTTCCCACGTGGGTCATCAGCCCAAAGCGGCTCTCATCCATAAAGTAGAGGTTGTGGGAGCCGTAACCTTTATCAAGACTTGTTCTTAATAGGTCCAGGGCATCAGGGAGTTTTTTTGAAGACCTCTAGGGCCTGTTGGTCTTTTTTGTAATGTGACTTTCTGGGGTGCTTTTTCTTGGTCTTGAAATGTCGTATCAGGTAGGCCCTCAGGGTCTGGTAGTTGATCTTTTGGCCGTGGTGCTCCTCTACCCACTCAACGGCGTGCCAATAGCCCAGAAGTGGGTTGTGCGAATCGTTGACCTTCTCCTCCAGGGCCTTGTGGAGCTGCGCACTGACCACGCCCTTGTAGTGCCCACCGCTGCGAAGCGTGGTCAGGGCTTCCAGACCATCTTCCCTGTAGCGCTTTATCCAGGTCTTCAAAGTCGAGTGGCCCACACCCAAGAATTCTGCCAGGTCCGCCTGACGCTTGAATTTTCCCTTCTTTAGCAGCAAAAGGCTTTGGATGCGTTGGCGCACCTTAAAGTTCTTGGCTGCTTTGAGCTCCTTTTGAAGAGCTTCCAAACTTTCCGTAATCACTAAATCCGATGTCATTCCCATAAAGGGAAGATACAAAAAATTAAGCTAATTATAAATTATAATTGGTATTAAAGGAAAATGGTATAAACATTGGGGCAATTTGTACCCGTTTCAAAGCGGCATTATTCCGTAATTTTGTACGTGTTGAAAAAGAAATGGTAATCGTAAAAAAAAGAACACAATGGAAAATTATAAGAAAGCGTACATCGCAGGAGGTTGCTTTTGGGGAATGGAAGATTTGTTCCGTTCAAGACCGGGCATAAAAGACACAGAAGTGGGATACCAAGGCGGTGAAAACGAAAACCCCACCTACAAAAACCATCCGGGCCACGCCGAGGGCATTGAACTGACCTATGACCCCACGGAAACATCCTTTAGGGAGATCCTGGACTTTTTCTTCAGGATACACAATCCCACAACGGTAGATCGGCAGGGGAACGATCGGGGATCCAGTTACCGTTCCGCTATCTTTTATCAAGATGAAGAAGAAAAAAGAATTGCGGAAGAGGTCATTGATATCGTGAACAAATCCGGAAAATGGGAGGCAGAGGTGGTGACCACCCTAGAACCCTTTTCACCCTTTTGGGTTGCCGAGGACTACCATCAAGATTATTTGGTAAAGAACCCCAACGGGTACACCTGTCATTTTTTAAGATGGGAAGACTCCTTCTTGGATACGGTGTCCTAATATTGCACAAGGGCCCACATGGTTAGGTGGGCCCTTGTGTTGTTTTTAAACAAAATTGAACCACGAACCAAAGACATAAGTGTAAACAGGTCTTCATTGTGATATACGGAAGCGGCCTTGGCGCAAGACCAGCCCCGTTCTTTCCGTAAGCAATATGCCGTTTGTTCCCGTTGTCTTTACATAAACATGAAACAATGCACGAAGTAACATTTAAGAACACCAGATTTGATCCGGATGTGACCCCGTTTCACGGTTTGGCAAAGGAAATGGCCAAAGCCGTGGGATATACGGCCGATCTGGATGTGAACAAGGAACTGGCACAATTATTAAGGCTAAGGGTAGCGCAAAAGAACGAATGTGCCTACTGCGTGATCTTGCATTCCAAAGCATCCCGGGACATTGGCATTTCCGATGCTAAAACAGATAACATTTCGTCTTGGTACAACAGCGAACTCTACACCGATGTGGAAAAAACGGCATTGGCCTATTGCGATGTGCTGACCGATGGAATCTCAAAAGATTTTCAGCGCTATCACGATGCCCTGGCAGCACATTTTAACGAAAAGGAGATTGCCGAAATAGCCGCCATCATCATAAACATGAACGTTTGGACACGTCTTAAATTGGCACAGGGCGAAACACCGTTTTTAAAATAAACAGCCAATGGCAATAGGATTGGGAACCGCTGCCTTGGGCCGGCCACAATACATAAACCTTAAACAGGAAGAAAACACGGTACAAGATCTGGATGCTTTTAAGGAGAAAGGCATTCAGGTGTTGGAAGTGGCCTACCGTTCGGGAATTCGTTTTTTTGATACCGCGCCCGGTTACGGACTGGCGGAGCAATTGATGCTGGATTGGCTGCAAACCAAGAACGATGCATCCATTGAGGTTTCCACAAAATGGGGCTACACCTATGTGGCCAATTTTGATCCCAAGGCCACCGTACACGAAGTAAAGGAGCACAGTCTGGCCAAGCTAAACGCCCAATGGCAGGTTTCACGAGGCCTGTTGCCCCATTTAAAATTGTACCAGATCCATTCTGCCACTTTGGATACCGGTGTGCTGGAAAATGAGCAGGTGCTTAACAGCTTGTACGCCCTTAAAATGGAACATAAGCTCCAAATGGGCGTGACCACCTCGGGAGCAAATCAAACGGAGATCGTAAAAAAGGCCTTGGATGTTGCCGTGAACGGTACGCAGCTGTTCGATGCGTTCCAGGTAACCTATAACGTGCTGGAGCAAGGCCTGGAAGGGGTTTGCCAAGCATTGAAACATCAACATAAAAAAGTGCTCGTGAAGGAAGCCTTGGCCAACGGGAGGATTTTTAGCAATGCAGATTATCCCCATTACGGCGGTTGCTACCGGATGTTGGAATCCTTGGCCAAAAAATACGACGTTGGCACGGATGCCATTGCCCTGCAATTTTGCGCGCAGACCCTACCGGACAGTATGGTGTTGAGCGGTGCTTCCAACGTGGCGCATTTGGAGGCCAACTTAAAAGCGGAGGGCATTACACTTTCGGAAGAGGAGGTGGAAAAACTAAAAACCTGTAAAGTGGCGTCTGCCGATTATTGGGAAGAGCGGAAACGATTAAACTGGCAATAAAGCAGCTTGCACCAACAAGGACGGTACAGCAGCTGGTGTATGCTGGCGAAAGCTGTTTTTTCCGGCCGATAGTGCACCAGAAATCTAAAAAATAAAAACAATGGGCATTTTAGAAAACATTGAAGCCTGCTTTAAGAATGCACCGGATGCATGGGCCATTATGGCGGCGATGCCCCTAAGCATTTCATCAAGGAGTTTGTTGGAACAACATGGACGGTACCACGATAAAAAAAGACACCTACAACTGCAAAACCTGCAACATCCCCTATGACAAGAACATCTTGGAATAGTAGCGCCATAAAAAAATGAAGACACAAAAGATCGCCTTGGGCGGGGGCTGCCATTGGTGCACCGAAGCCGTTTTCCAATCCTTGAACGGAGTTGAAAAAGTGGAGCAGGGCTTTGTGGCCTCCGTGAACGGTAACGAAGTGTTTTCCGAAGCCGTGATCGTCCATTTTAACCAAGAGACCATACCCTTGCCCGTGCTGGTGGAAATTCATCTGCGCACCCACAGCAGTACGTCCAATCACGCGATGCGGTCCAAATACCGTTCGGCCATTTACACCTTTTCCGAGGAGCAGGCCCTGCAATGTAGAAGGGTGTTGCAGGAATTGCAAGCACTGTTCAGTGAACCATTGGTGACACAGGTGGTCCCGTTTTCGGCCTTTAAGGCCTCGGGCGAGGAGGTTCAGCATTATTATTTCAGCAATCCGGAAAAACCCTTTTGCCAGTCCTTCATCAACCCAAAGCTGCGGCTGTTGTTACGGCAATTTGCAGCGCACACCAACCTGGAGAAATTGGGCCATCTTCAAAGCAAAAAAGCGCCCGGGGCAAAGCACAAAGCAAAAAAACGTTCACAAGGGTAGCAAAGCCTTCGTGCCCTGTATTGGGGACAATTTCCGGTTAATGTGGTATTTTAGAGCAAAAAACTCCCTTTCATTCAAGGCACCAACCACAGGAACCTATGCCCATAACCTCCAAAAGTGCCATTGCCAAAGGCGACGGCACCTTTATGATAGACCACGTGACCGTGTCCGACCCAAAACCGGACGAGGTACTGGTACAGTTAAAAGCGGCAGGCCTCTGCCATACCGATCACGATTCGCTCTCCTGGGGCAAGCCCATGGTAATGGGTCACGAAGGGGCCGGCATTGTCAGTGCCATTGGGAAAGACGTGGAGCACGTGGCCGTGGGCGATGCGGTTATCCTCAACTGGGCCACGCCCTGCAACAGTTGCTTTCAATGTGGGCTTGGCAACGAACATATCTGCGAAAACAATTCGCCCGTGGTTGCCGGTGCCAACGGATATACCCAGGGCCACGCGCATTTGGAGGGCACAACCTACCAAGGGGCGCCCATGGAGCGTTCCTTCAACATCGGCACCTTGTCCCAATTTACCTTGGTAAAGGCATCGGCCGTGGTCAAAAACCCATTGAAGACCATTTCCTTCGCCGCGGCCAGTATCGTGAGCTGCGGGGTCATGACGGGCTACGGTTCCGTCATCAACATTGCAAAAGTAAGGCCCGGGAGTTCCGTGGTGGTGCTCGGTACGGGCGGTGTGGGTCTCAGCGTGGTGCAGGGTGCTAAAATTGCCAAGGCCGATAAGATCATTGCGGTGGACATCAACAAAAAACGCCTGCAAATGGCCGCGCAGTTCGGTGCCACGCACACCATCCTTGCCAATAGGGCGGACAAAGGCCTTTTGCAAGCGGCCTTGGAGGTGAAGGAACTTACAAATGGCCGTGGGGCCGATTATGCCTTTGAGTGTACCGCCGTCCCCGAACTGGGCGCGGCGCCCTTGGCCATGGTACGCAACGCGGGCACGGCCGTGCAGGTTAGTGGCATAGAGCAGGAAATCCCTTTTGACATGAACCTTTTTGAATGGGACAAGACCTATATTAACCCGCTCTATGGCGGTTGCCGGCCCCAACGGGATTTCCCCAAAATATTGGAACACTACGCCAGCGGTGCCTTGCAATTGGAGGAAATGATCACAAAAACCTATACCTTGGAGCAGTTGCCACAAGCCTTTGAAGACATGCTCTCGGGAAAAAATGCCAAGGGTGTCATCCTTTTTTAAAATGGAAGAACAGTTTAGAACAAGCGAAATTTCAGACCCTGCCTTTGAAAGCGACAACCTTAGGTTCATCACGGTAAAGAGCAACCACCTAAGGGGCAGGGGAGATATCTGTGTTTTTGTCCCGCCCTTGGAAAACCTGGCCAATATCCCTTTGGTACTGCTGCTGCACGGTGTTTACGGCAGTGCTTGGTCCTGGTCGCAGCAGGGGGGCGCCCACCGCACCGCTTGGGAGCTGATGCAAAAAGGGGAAGTGGGGCCCATGGTCATCGCCATGCCCTCGGACGGGCTCTGGGGAGACGGGTCGGGCTATCTGCCCCACCACCAAAAGGATTTTGAAAAATGGATCGTGGACGATGTACCAGCGGCCGTACGGCAGCATATTCCCATTGTGGGCCGGGCATCGCCCCTGTTCATCTCCGGCCTGTCCATGGGCGGTTTTGGGGCCTTGCGCCTGGGGATCAAATACCCCGAAACGTTCAAGGCCATCTCGGCCCATTCGTCCATTACCCACTTGGATCAGATGGCGCTGTTTGTGGAAGAGGAACTGGCGGGGTACTCCCAAGCGGATGCCCGCGAACATTCCGTGGTGGGCAAGTTGCCGGCCACCTTGCCCAAACTCCGTTTCGATTGCGGCACGGACGATCTTTTATTGGAGCACAACAGGGCCCTGCACCAGGCCCTGACCCAAAAAAAAGTGCCGCACATGTATGAGGAATTTGAAGGCGGACACCAATGGGCCTACTGGCAAGAACATTTGGTGGACACGCTGCGGTTTTTTAACAGGGTGTAGTTTTCTTCTGGATCCTTTGCCCCGGCCACCCTTGTTTCCTTGCCCTACCAGGGCCAATCTGCCGCTTTGCTCAAGGAATAGGGTGCCGCTTCGGGACCGGTGCCCCAATCGGTATGGGGTTCCCCGCCCATTTCAAAGTGCAACTGGCCGCCCGCTTGCACGGTTTCTGTGGCAATAAAGGTTTGATCGAACGGCTTCCCGTTCAATTGGGCGCTTTGTATGTAGGGCCGTCCCTTGCCGTTGTTGTCCGTGGTGATGCTAAAGGTATTGCCGTTCTCCAGCGAGAGGCTCACCTTGTCAAACAAAGGGCTTCCCAGCACATATTGGCCGGTGGCCGGTGCCACGGGATAAAAGCCCAGGGCACTGAACACGTACCAGGCAGAGGTCTGTCCGTTGTCCTCGTCCCCACAGTACCCATCCGGGGTGGGCTGGTACAGTTTGGTGAGCACCTCACGGATCTTCTCCTGCGTTTTCCACGGCTGCCCGCCGTAGTTGTACAGGTAGATCATGTGCTGTATGGGTTGGTTGCCGTGGGCGTAGTTGCCCATGTTCATGACCTGCATTTCCCGTATTTCGTGAATGGTGAAACCGTAGTAGCTGTCGTCAAACTTCGGTGGCATGTCAAACACCCCGTCCAGCATGGCCACAAAGTCGTCCTCACCGCCCATGAGGTCCATGAGTCCGTGAATATCGTGAAACACGCTCCAAGTGTAATGGAGGCTGTTGCCCTCGGTAAAGGCATCGCCCCATTTCAAGGGGTTAAAGGGCGATTGAAACGTGCCGTCCTTGTTCTTGCCCCGCATGAGCTTGGTACTGGGGTCAAAGAGGTTCTTGTAGTTCATTGATTTTTTATAGTACACTTGGGCCAGACTGTCCTTTCCCATGGACCTTGCCATTTGGGCAATGGTGAAGTCGGCATAGGCATATTCCAGGGTACGGGCCGCGTTTTCGTTTACGCCCACATCATAGGGCACGTAGCCCAGGGCGTTGTAGTCTTCCAGCCCGGCACGCCCCACGCTGTTCACGGGCCTCCCATGGGCCACGGTGGCATTTTTTAAGATGGCCTCCAAGAGCACCTCATTGTCCATGTCCTTTACCCCGCTCAGGTGGGCGTCCACGATGATGGGGGCAGAGTTGGATCCGATCATGACGTCCCGGTGCCCCGGGCTGGCCCATTCCGGCAACCAACCCGATTCCTTGTAGGTGTTGGCGAGCCCCTCCATGATCTTGCTGTTAAGATCGGGGTACATCATGTTAAAAAAGGGGAACACCGCCCTGAACGTGTCCCAAAAACCGTTGTCCGTGAACATATAACCGGGGAGCACCTCCCCGTTGTAGGGGCTGTAGTGCACCACTTCGCCCTGGGCGTTGTGCTCGTAGAACTTTCTGGGGAAGAGCAGTACGCGGTACAGGCAGGAGTAAAAGGTGCGCAGATGGTCCACGTTTTCACTTTCCACCCGTATTCTGCCCAGTTCCTTTTCCCAGGCGGCCGCGGCCAGGGACCGGGTGCGGTCAAAATCTTGGTCGCCAATTTCGCGGTCCAGATTCAACTGGGCCTGGGCGGGACTTATAAAGGAGGAGGCCACCTTAACGTTCACGGTCTGCCCGCGTTTGGTCTTGAACCCAATAATGGCCCCCACGTGCTGTCCTTCGCTGGCCAAGGAGTTCTCCTGGAGTTCCCAGCCATCGGTCCAGGTCTGGGTAAGGTCAAAATCCGTATCGAACTCGGCCACAAAATAGTTGTGGAAGTTGTCCGGGACCCCACCGTGGTTGTTTCTGCTGTGGCCCACAATTTTACGTTCCTCGGGCAAGATGGTTACTTTGGAACCCTGCAAAAAGGCATCGAGCAAGATGTAGGCTTCGTCCGTTTCGGGAAAGGTGAACCTAAAATGGGCCGCCCGTTCGGTGGGTGTTACCTCGGCCACCACATCGTAATCTGCGAGGTACACACTGTAGTGGTCGGGGCGTACCGTTTCGGCCTTGTGCGAAAAGAAGGAGGCGCGTTCGTTTTCCTCAAATTTCAGGTCTCCGGTAACGGCCATAAAGGAAAAGGCACCGTAATCATTGAGCCAGGGGCTGGGCTGGTGCGTCTGTTTTATGCCGCGCAGGGTCATCTCATCGTACTTGTAGGTCCATCCATCGCCCATTTTGGAGGTCATGGGCGTCCAAAAGTGCATGCCCCAGGGCGTTGCAATGGCCGGGTAGGTGTTGCCGTTGGAAAAACTGAATTCGGAATCCGTGCCCATCAAGGGGTTCACGTAATCCAAGTAGGTGGTTTCTTCCGCTGCGGTTGCCGGGCGGGTCTCCTGGGCGTTCTCCGTGCCACAGGACACGAGAAGGCCTGTAAGGGCAAAGAGGGTAAAAATGAGGTTGCGGTGGTTTGGTCTTGTTTTCATATCCCTGGTGTTTGTTTCCGTGGCGCGGGCACGGGCATTTGACCTTCCGTCTGGCCCCGGCCTATTTTTTTGCATTTGCCCGTTCCCAAAGAAAAGGCGCATTGCTTCGGGTTCTCTTTTCCGAAGGTATAAAAATAGCCATTTCTGTACCTTATGGGCAGCACCCCGAGCATTTTAAGGAACCTCAAATAGTTTTTGTCGGTGCCACCTCCCGTGAGTTTATGCCGTTTCAAATTCCAATTTGGGCAAGCCTTCCACAATCTCCACCGTCTGAACGCTCACGTTGATAATGCTTAGCAGTAAATCTAAAATGTAACGTGGGTTGCCCACTTCTTCTGCCCAATCATTGGGATCGTTTTTGATGCCGCTTTTCTTGTCGGTTTTAACCTGGTAGCGTTCCATGATCCACTCGATAGCAGATTTTCCGTTGACCACGTATTCGTAGGCCTTCGAAGGTATATTTTGAATCATTATAGTTTCGTTATAAATTATGTCCCTTTTGTCAAATTTGTGATTGATTGGAAAGCGCATTTTGGAAACACGATAGTGGACATCTTCACCTACAGCCTTCATGACCAGTACTTCTTCCGGTTTCGGATAATCTTCATAATTGATGTGCAGCTCTGCCAATGCCCGACCTGCTTTGCTGAATTTCCAAAAATCCCGTACATCTTCCACCAAGGGAATACGGGGCAGCATTTTCTTTAAATCATTGGCAAAGGCAGCGCGGTAATCGGGGCTGTGCAAGATGCCATAGACATAGTAGAAAATATCTTCCTTGCCAACATTTTTGCCATAGACCTTTTTGGCCCGCTCTAAAATGAAATCCGAAACGCCATCGCTGCGAATGTATTCGCTGTCTCCCTTGGCATCAAATAGGCCAGGGCTGTTTTTTTCGCGTTTTTCATAATGAAAAAACGGAAAACATTGTGCTTTTTCTACGGCATCAAGATTTGTGATTTTATCCGTAATCAAAGCCGAAAAATTTTTGCTTGCCCCTGCACCTGTGATGGTAATAAGCTTATTTTCTAATTTTTCATTTGGAAAAAGTTTTGGACTTAACCCAGGACGTTCAATAAATGGTTTATGAAAATAAAGATGCTGTTTTGTATATGGTCTATAAATGCCCGTTTTAATCACATCCTTCTTAAAATCGAGTTCAGTACCCTTTTCTAAATCTTTTTTCAAGTTTACAGTCCAACTAATTCTAGTCGGATCAGCATCAATGAAATTTTCAACTTTCAATTTTGAGTTTTTCCCTTTCGCATCCTTAAATTTCGATTGCTGTTCATTGTAGAAAGCTATGGTTCGTTTCATATTGTTCTCAATCTCTTTGGTCGAGAAGTTGTAAACCCAAGCATCTCTGTTGGTAGCTACGCCAATGGCATAAGTGCTGAAAAAAGAATTACTCTTCGCATCAAACTTCTTTTCAGGAGCCATCGGAATAAAGGTGTCAAACACATCATTACGTTGGTTAAGCCAATCGCCGTGCTCATTGGGCTGTATGGTCTTCCATTTCATTTCGCCATTGCCCACCGATTTGAATTTACTGATAATGGATAGCTTTTCTTTTTGGCTTAGATAGTCACCAATGTCATGGTAGTGAATAGTGGCTTTATCCGCCTTTGATCCAGGATTCTTGACCAAAAGCGTAATGGAAATGGGCGTTCGTGACCCCGAGCCAAAGATCTTCCCACCTTCCTTGCGGCTCAATTCGCCACTGGTGCGTTGGTTGCCGCGCAGGTTAAATACCCAAATACTGGAAAACTCTTTTTCAATGGCTTTGCGGAAACCGTCCGTACTGTTGCCATCCAGCCAGGCGCCATTGCTCACAAAGGCAATGATGCCCCCATTCTTTGGGTCCAACCGGTCGGTGCTCCAGCGGAAGGCTTTTATGTAGGCGTCATACAGAGATTTGTTCAAGCCTGCGGAAGATAGTGCGGCATAGGTATTTGCAATATCCGCATCCAACTTTTTGTATTTCTGATTGGCTGCATTGTCATTGGCCGATTTTTGCCCAATGGAATAAGGCGGATTTCCCATGATTACCCGCAACGGGGCTTTCTTTTGGCGTTGAACACGTGCGGAGTTCTGCGGAAACATTTCGGAGAAAAGCTTCTTGCTTTTGTCTGTTTCGCCCAATTGGAAGGTGTCCGTGAGGACGATGCCATCAAAGGGTTCGTATTCAGAGTCTTCACCCAATTGGTCGTGAAAAGCGTTTTCAATATTTACGGCGGCAATGTAATAGGCGAGGAGCACAATTTCATTGGCATGCAGTTCGTGTTGGTATTTTCGGGCTAGGTCTTTTCCCTCGATCAATCCGCTTTGGAGCAAGCGGGTAATGAAGGTTCCCGTGCCCGTAAAGGGGTCCAGCACGTGGATGTTTTCATCGGAGATGCTGCGGCCAAATTCCTGTTTCAGCACATCGTTGACCGAATGGATGATGAAATCCACCACTTCCACGGGCGTATAGACAATGCCCAATTGCTCCACCATTTTTGGGAAAGCGGTCTTAAAGAACTTATCGTACAGTTCAATGATGATGCGCTGCTTGCCCTCGGCATTGTCAATGCCTTCGGCACGTTTGCGCACCGAGTCATAGAATTTTTGCAGGGTTTCCGATTCCTCGGCCACTGATTTGCCTTCCAAAGCATGCAACATGGCCTGCATGGCGGTGGAAACAGCATTGCTCTTCACAAAGGAATACCCTTCAAAAAGAGCTTCAAAAATGGGTTTGGTAATGATGTGCTGCGCCAACATATCAATGGCCTGGGATTCCGAAATACTGGGATTGATGTTTTTCTGCAAGCCTGCCAAGAAATTATCAAAGGCTTTGCGCTGATCGGTTTTGGTGTCGATCAAGTGTTTTATGCGTTCAATTTGGCGATCGGCGATCTGGGCCACATCTTTTGCCCATTGTTCCCAATACCTGCGATCGCCCACCTTTTTTACCATCCGGGCAAATACCACGGCTTGCAACTGCTCAAACTGCAATGCCATTTGGCGGTTGATGTCTTTGGTGGTTTGGTAAGCGGCCCCACCTTCATTTACTTCAAAGGCATTGCCATCACCGTCAAAAGAATATTCAGGTCTGCCCACCAAAATGTTGTTGGGTTTCCTTTTGTTCAGTTCAAGCTTGTTTACCGTGGCATTGAAACGGTCGTCGTGGGCGCGAAGGGCATTGAGCACCGTCCAGACCACTTTGTAACGTTCATTATCGTCCAGCGCCTTATCGGCTTCCACATCGGCGGGCACAACAACGGGGATCACTATGTAGCCATATTTTTTGCCCGGGGACCTGCGCATTACCCGCCCAACGGATTGTACCACATCCACTTGGGAATTTCGGGCGGAGAGAAACAAGACCGAATCCAAGGAAGGCACGTCCACCCCTTCGCTCAGTACCCTTACATTGGTAATGATGCGGCATTCATTGTCTGGGGTTTCCTCTTTGAGCCAAGAGAGCATTTGATCGCGCTCTGGAGCGGCCATGGTGCCGTCCATGTGTTTGGAAGCCACGCTCACCATTTGTTCTTTTTTTTCTGCGGGCAGCGAGCTTAGATAAGCGTCGGTGGCGGTGTTATAGGTAGCGGTAATTTTTTTTGAAGTGGCAATATTGGCACAAAAGGCCACTGCCCGTTTCATGGGCAAGGGGTCGGCTTTTTTGGTGCTGCCATCGTCTCCCAAAAACTGTTTGCTCAAGGCATTGATGCAGCCAATAAGCTTCGAGGCATCATCTGAATTTATTTCAGATTCACCATCGGCAATCATCCGTTGCACGGCAGGTGGTACATCTTTGTCGTTCAGGGTAAGGATCAGCACTTTGTAATCGGTGAGCAAATCGCGTTCCACCGCTTCGCCAAAACCAATACGGTATATTTCTTCACCGTACAGGGCGGGGTCGTCCATGGAGCAAAGGACGGCTTCCGCCTGCGCAGCCTTACTTTTGGTATTGTCATCGTAGAGCCTGGGCGTGGCGGTCATATAGAGCCGCTTTTTGGCTTTTATGAAATCTGCGTCATGCACTTTTGTAAAAGCCGATTCATCTTCACCTGCCAACGAAACGCCCGTGGTTCGGTGGGCTTCATCACACACGATCAGGTCAAATTTGGGAAAGCCATTTTTTAGCAGTACTTTTTGCGCCCGTGCAATGACCTCAATGGATTGATACGTGGAAAAAACCACCGTCATCCCGGTATTCCCCGTTTTCCTTATTTGTTCGAATTGATTGAGGATATAATCGGAATCCGTTGAGGCAGGGAAAGCCAAATCCACGATACTGAAGGAATCCGAATCTTCATTTTTCTTTTTCTGTTTGGTTATGCCGGGGTCAGAACAAATGGCAATGGCGTTAATTGGCTCATTGGCATCGGCACTCCACTCCCGTAAGGTTTGCCCGAGCAATGCAATGGAGGGGACAAGAAAAAGGATCAATCCTTTTCCATCTGTTTCGTTTTCAGAAATGCGCAGCGCATTGAATGTTTTTCCCGTCCCGCAAGCCATAATGAGCTTGCCACGGTCATGGGTCTTAAAATATTGGTGGGTTTTGTCAAGTGCATCCTTTTGGTGCGGGCGCAGCGTTTTTTTTGGGGTACGGGCAGCTTCTCCATGGATGCCACTTTCAAGTTTGTCCCAATCCACTGGCGATTCGATCAAATCAAAGAGGTTGATCCGGGCAACGGGCGGGTTTTGGTTTCTGATGGCCTGTTCCGCATTGCTGCCCCATTTGTTGGTGGTGGATATCCAAAGGCGCTGAGCGAAACGCACTGTTTGCATCTGCTCATTTTTGAATTCCCTGCTGGAAGTGGAGAGAAAGCTGTCAACCGCAGGTTTGTCTATGGTTGCATTTTCCTGAAAGCATTTGCATTGAACGGCCCAATAATCGCCTTCCTGTGTTAGCGCAACTAAGTCAATTCCTGTATCGCCACCGCCCAATTCAATTTTGCCCGGAAACTCATTCCACATCCAAACATTCTTGAATTTAAAGGCGTACTTCGGGTCCGTTTGCAAATAGGCTTGCATCAGCCTTTCGAATCGGTCACCCTTATCACGCTCGGAAAAGGCAAATTTTCTGTATTTGTCCAATACTTTTTGAAAACTCATTCTTCGCTTATGTTATTATGTTCGTATCTGCCCAAAATCAAGTCGTTAAAATAGGCAGGGCATATCGTTTATCTCTTTTTTCAATGAAGGGGTTTACACTTTCCGCAGTCGCCCTAAAATAGACCTTGTTGGCTTTTGCTTCTAACATAGCTTCGGCAAAACCAAAGGTAGCTGTCTAAGTTGTCATCTTCTCAACATTATGTGAATCAATGGTACACTTTATTCGTTTCGGGCGATTTTAACGGGCGCTCATCTGCCTCTTTTGCATCGTCCGTCATAAAAAAGGTCAGGGTGCCCCCTGCCTGGAGCTCTCTGTGGGTCACGTAGCTCCTGTTCAAGGTCTTGCCGTTTAGGGACACACATTTCACAAAGGGCTTTTCCACACCGCCCTGGGCCACAATGGTAAGCGGTTTTCCGTTGCCCACGTCCACCACGGCTTTCTCATACAGGGGAATGCCCAGGTCATAGACGCCCTGTGCAGGGTTCACGGGGTAGAGCCCAAGGGCACTGAGAACGTACCAAGAGGACATTTGCCCGCAATCTTCGTTGCCACAGTGGCCATTGGGGGCGTTTTGGTACTGGCCTTCCAAAATTTGGCGTATGCGCCGCTGTGCCTTGGAGGGTCTGTTCACATAATTATAGAGATAGGCCACGTGGTGGCTGGGCTCATTCCCGTGTGCATACTGGCCTATCATTCCCGTGCTAAAAAGGGGCAGTTTGTCTTCGGGTGCCGGGGCATGGGTGAACATGGAATCCAGTTTTTGCTCAAAGCGCGCCTTGCCCCCTGTGTGGGCCATAAGCCCCGGAATGTCTTGGGGAACAAACCAATAGTAGTGCCAGGCATTGCTCTCACAAAAATGGGCGCTGTATTCCTTGGGCACAAAGGGGCTCAAAAACACACCTGCGGGATCCTTGGGCTGGATCCAGGAGTTTTGGGCATTGTACAGGTTCTTCCAGTTTTCCGATCGCTTTAAGAAATAGTGGTGGTCTTCCTCCTTTCCCAGGTCCTTGGCAAACATGGCCACGCACCAATCCCCAAAGGCGTACTCCATGGTCTTGGAAACAGACCAGTTTTCATCTTGCTCTCCCGTGGGGATGTACCCTTTTTCCTTGTAAATGTCCAATTGCCGATCGTTCACCATGGCGCTGGCCTTGCAGGCTTCGTAGGCCAGTTCGGCATCAAATGGATATCCCTTGAAATAGGCATCCACAATGACCGGGATGGCGTGGTACCCGATCATTATGTTGGTCTCGCTGCCCTGCATGGACCACACCGGCAGTACTTGGGTCTCTTGGTAGTGGGCCAAAAGGGAGCGCACAAAGTGCGGCACCTTATCTGGGTGGATCAGGGTCTGCAAGGGGTGGGCCGCCCTGAAGGTGTCCCAGAGGGAAAAGGTGTCATAACGTTCAAAACCCAGGGCCCGGCTCACCGAATCCTTACCGGGCAAATAGGCCCCCTGATCGTCATTGGCCGTTTTGTAGTGTCCGTCAATATCGCTGTACAGGGTAGGGGCCAGCATGGATTGGTAGAGCATGGTGTAAAAGACAGCTTTCTTGTCGGGGTCGCTTTCCGTAATGGTCACTTTTTTCAACTGTTCTTCCCAAATCCGGTCTGCCGCATTTCGCAGACCGTCAAAGGGGGCCAGGGCCTCTTGGTCAATCGCTTTTGCCGCAGCTTCAGTGCTCACGGAAGACAGCCCTGTTCTAACGGTAATGGCCTCCTGCTCCCCGGTGGTGTAGTGCAGGCTGATCTTGGCATGCCGGCTGCCGTTTACCATTTGCTCGGTGAGGGTGTGGTGCTTAAAGGGCTTGGACAGGCGCATTTCAAAAAACAGGCGTTGGTTCCTGGCCCATCCGGTGGACATCCGGTGGCCCCTTATGGTAGAGTCGTTCACCACGCTGATGTGGGTGTCCGTGGCACGGTCCCAGTTCAGGGAGTAGCCCAGATCTACGTGAATGGCGGAAGTGGTGTCCCGGGGAAAGGTGTAGCGGTGCACGCCCACCCGTTTGGTGGCGGTAAGCTCTGCCTTGATGCCGTAATCCAACAGATGCACCCAATAATGGCCGGGCGATGCACCTTCCCTATCGTGGTCGTACCTAGAGAAGGGACGGTGGCCGTTGGCAGCAATACGTTGGGAAAAGCGCCCGTTGGTGGGCATGACCAGGATATCGTAGAGGTCTCCCGCCCCGGTTCCGGAAAGGTGGGTGTGCGAAAAACCACTGAGAATGGAATCTGGCCAATAATAGCCGGCAATGCGGTCCCATCCGGGAATGCCAATGTCCGGGCTCAGCTGTACCATGCCAAAGGGCAGGGTGGCTCCCGGATAGGTGTTGCCGGGCCCGTCCGTTCCAATGAACGGATTTACATGGGTGGTGAGCGATTCAGCGGCCACCGCTTTTGCCGGGGGTTCGGTACAGCTTACGGCCAAGGCTACCCATAGCGGCAACAGGCGGAACAAGGTGGTCTGGTAATGGGTTCGCATACATCTAAGGTTGCATTGGAGGGCATTTTTGCCCAGCCCCAATGGTCTTTGTCTATAAACTATTCTCTTTGGTAAAGGCCAAAATTTCGGAAATGTGGCCAAAGGCAAGCCCCACCACCGTGTCTGCCGCACCGTAGTAAATGGCCACTTTATCGGCTTCCGTGTGGTGCAGGGAAGCACAAGGGAAGATCACATTGGGCACATCGCCCATGCACTCATAGGGTGTTTGGGGAGTTAGCAGATAGGGCTGGGTCCTGTATTTTACCCGATCGGGCCTGTCCTGCTCCAAAATGGCGGAACCCATGGCGTACCTAAACCCGTTGCAGGTGTTTATGACACCGTGGTAGAACATGAGCCAACCTTCCTTGGTTAAAATGGGAACCGATCCGGCGCCAATTTTGGTGCACTGCCAAGCGCTGTCCTCAAAGCGGGTGGCCTTCATGACACAGCGGTGTTCTCCCCAGTACTTCATATCCGGGCTATAGCTCAGGTAAATGTCGCCAAAAGGGGTGTGCCCGTTATCACTGGGGCGGCTCAGCATGGCAAACTTGCCGTTTATCTTTTCGGGAAAGAGCACCCCATTTCGGTTAAAGGGCAAAAAGGCATTTTCGCACTGATAAAAGGTCTTGAAGTCAAAGGTGTAGCCAATGCCAATGGTGGGTCCGTGGTAGCCATTGCACCAGGTGATCCAAAAGCGGTCTTCAATAAAGGTAACGCGGGGGTCGTACTTGTAATCGCTCTCTATCATTTCGGTGTTGCCGGCCACAAAGGAAATGGGGTCATGCTCAATGTTCCATTGGAGGCCATCTTTGCTGAATCCGGCAAATAGGTTCATTTGCACGGCCTTGTTGTCACATCGGAACACTCCGGCATAGCCACCTTCAAAAGGCACCACGGCACTGTTGAACACGCTGTTGGAACTGGGGATGGCATTCCGCTCTATAATGGGGTTTTCGCTATAGCGCCACACCACATCGGTACTGTTTTTGGGTCTATCTTGCCAAGGCATTGGGCTTGTCATCTTTTTACTTTTTTATGTTGATGTTTTATTTTTAAGGTCGATGTGCTCCAGGGCGTTCATTGGCACCGCCAAAGGGATTTGATGCTCCGAGGTTAGACTCGAAATTAAAATTCAGTTTCTTATGAATGCCTCGTGAGCTTGCCCCGAGGTAGTTTACGTTGAAACCGGGGGAGGCCACGGCTTCCAAAAGGGTCCCAAAGGGCACCGTCGTTTTTTTTTGGAAATTGCCGTCGTCCATCAGTCGGGTATTTGTCGCACCTTGTCCAACCAGGTAAACTTTAGGACCAGGGAGGAGACCAAGAAAACGGCCAGGGCCACCCACATCTTGGGGTAGTCCCTTATGAGCAGATAAATGGGCAACAAGATCATGCTGGACTGCCAGATGATGCCCACGGCACAGTTCATCATGTCCATGCCAAAATCGGTGTTCCTTTTAAAGTTTGGATCCTCGCCCTTTAGGGCCTTGCATACCGGTTTCCACCAGCCCCACGGCTTCACCGAGGCGTAGAAGGACTTTAGGGTGGCCATATCGGTGGGCTTGGAAAAATAGGTGCCCAGGAAGGAGCCCAAAAGGGAGAACCCAAAAATGATCGGAAACAGATAAATGGCATGCACGTTGCTGAGTTCATAAAGCAGGCTGCCCTCCGCGAAACCGGCCTTGTTCTGATCCAAAAAGAACTGCAGCGTGGCCACGAGCAGGCCGGCCAGCATGCCCCAAAAATAGCCCCAACCGTTAAAGCGCCACCATACCCATTTCAGGAAATTGGCGGCCACGTACCCTCCGTAGAGCGCACTGGTGATCCAGAGGGTCAGGGAGTTGATCGAGTCTGCAAAAAAGCCCATGAACACCCCTAGGGCCACAACGCCAAAAGAGGCCAGGTAGCTGGCCTTGATGTAGTGGGCGCTCGGTGCCACCGGCTTAAAATACTTCTTGTAAATGTCGTTTACGATGTAGGCAGGGCCAGAATTCACAAAGGCCGAGAAGGTAGACATGAACGCGGCCAGCAGCCCGGCCAGCATCAATCCTTTGATGCCAATGGGAATATGGTCATTGATCACCTTGGGCAGGATCACTTCCAGGTCGCCCCCGGAGAGATTGGGGTCCGCGCTCATGGCGGGGCCCAGCACCACCAGGGCAATGACCACGATGCCGGTGATCAACAGGTAGCGTGGTATAAACAGCACCAGGTTGGTAAAACCGCTCATATAAGCTGCCTCCTTTACCGTTCGCGTGGAGAGGATGCGCTGAAAATCATAGCTGGGCACCGGCCCCGCGATACTGGCAAAGAAGCCCTTGAAAAGGGTCATGCCGATCAGCGCCCCGAACATTTTGTAGCCCTCGGAGTCGATCAGGTCGTTAAAGGCTTGGAAGTCACTGCTCCAATGAGGGCCCAGTTCCGTGCTAAAGAAGATGTTCTTCCATTCCTCCGAGATGATGGCATTGATCTCCATATCGGTAATGGCAAAAAAGGTGTAGCCGGCCACCAGCAGCCCGGCCAAGACCATTATGCCGTACTGTAGCACCTCAGTGGCCACCACGGAGAACATGCCCCCCTTTATGGTGTAGAGGGTGGTGAGGAAGATGATGATCAGGGCGTAAGATTGGTCGGCGGTGAGCAGTAAGGTATCCCCCAGGGTCAGGGAGAGGTCCCAAGGCAGGATAACGGTCATGAACTTTCCGATCCCCTCAAAGAAATAAGCAATGAAGCCCACTGCGGACACCACGGCAAAAACGGCAACAATACTGTGCGAGGCCCGCCCTGCCCGCCCATCGCCAAAGCGGGTCAAGATCCATTCCGAACCCGTCATGATATTGGAGCGCCGTATCCAAACGGCCAAAAAGATCATGATGAACACTTGGTTCCAGACCGGCCAAAGCCACATGAACATAAAGCTTTTGGCGCCATAAAGAAAAAGGATGCCCACCATCCAGGCGGTGCCGGAAATATCGAACATGCCAGAACCGTTGCTCAGGCCCAGGTAGTACCATTTTATGTTGTTGCCGCCCAAGAAATAGGAATCCAGGCCCTTTGAGGCCTTTTTGGACACCCAAATGCCCACGAAGAGGGTCAGTACAATGTACAGGAAAATGATCGAAAGGTCCAGTGCGTGCATGTGGGTTGGTTTAGTTGATGCCCCAGTTGGTATTGGGCTCGGACGCCATATCAAACGCCAAGGTGCCGCCGGCCATGATCTCTGCGTGGGTAATGTGGGTGCGTTCAAGCGGGGTTCCGTTAAGGCTTACGTTATTTATGTATTTGTTGGTGTCCGAGGTGTTGGGGGCCAAAATGGTAAATTTTTTGCCTTGTGGAAGGGAGATGACGGCCTTTTGGAAAAGCGGGCTCCCCAGTTCATAGGTTCCCGAAACCGGGTTCATGGGGTAGAAGCCCAAGGAGCTCAACACGTACCAGGCAGACATCTGGCCGCAGTCCTCATTGCCACTGAGGCCGTCCGGTAGGGTGCTGTACTGGCTGTCCATAATCTCCCTTACCCAAAACTGGGTGCGCCAGGGTTGCTTGGCGGTGTTGAACATATAGGCAATGTGGTGGCTGGGTTCATTCCCGTGGGCATATTGCCCGATCAGCCCGGTAATGTCCACGGATACATTGTCCCCGGTTATTTCTGAGCTCTCCGAAAAGAGCTGTTCCAACTTTTCCGCAAAGGCTTGGTCACCACCGTGGAGGTCAATGAAATTGGGCACATCGTGCAGTACGAACCAACTGTGCTGCCAGGCATTGCCTTCCACATAGTCAGAATCTACCCTATGGCTGGAGTGCTTGGGGTCAAAGGGCGTGTCCCGCATTTTTCCTTCGGCATCCCTTCCCCGCATGAATCCGGTCCCGGCATCAAAAAGGTGGGTGTACGCCCGTGAACGATTCCCGAAATACTCGTAATCTTCCATCTTTCCCATTTCCTTGGCCATTTGGGCCACGCACCAGTCATTGTAGGCGTATTCCAAGGTAATGCTCACGGACTCGTCCAGGGCGGTATGGGGAATGTAACCGTACGCTTTGTAGGCGTCCAGACCTCGGTTGTCTGCCATCATGCTCTGTACCACCGCGGCATAGGCTTTTTCCACATCATAGCCCCTAATGCCTTTGAGGTAGGCCTCGGCAATGACGGAAACCCCGTGGTTCCCGGTCATGGTATCGGTTTCGTTCCCGTACAGGTTCCAGACCGGCAGCCGGCCCTGTTCTTCATAATAGCGGAGCATGGAGGCAATGATATCGTTCACCCTGTCGGGGTGCATCAGGGTCAAGAGCGGATTTTGGGCCCTGAAGGTGTCCCAGAGGGACAAGGTGGTGTAGGCGGTGCCGTCCATCTGGGCAATGCTGTCGTTCTGCAAACGGAACTGCCCGTTGGAGTCGTTAAAGCGCACCGGCGCCAGTTGGGTATGGTACAGGGCAGAATAAAAGATGGTTTTCAGGGAATCTACAGGGGTTTCCACCTCAATTCTGGACAGGAGTCCCTCCCAATCCCGTTCCGCTGCGGTCTTGGCCTGGGCAAAGCCGATCTCTTTTCCGTGGCGTTCCAGATTTTCCTTGGCATTGGCAACACTTACGGAAGAAAGGGCAATTTTAAGGAGCAAGGGTGTGTTCTCCCGCGCCTTCACAAAAAACTGGCCGCCCGTTTTGGTGCCGGTGGCGTTTGCCCCCTGAGCCAGGGGGCTCCCGTCTGATACCAATTGGTATTTAGTGATGGGCGTTGCGCTTTCGATCACAAAAAATACCTTTTGGTTCTTGGCCCATCCCGTGCTAAAACGGTGTCCCGAGATGAGGTGTTCATTTTCAACGGTGACCCCGCTTTGGGTGGGTTTGTCCCAATTCACCGCATATCCCAGGTCCAGGATAAAGGAGGGCGCTTGCTGCTTCCGGTAGGTGTATCGGTGAAAGGCCACCATTTCGTTTGCCGTAAGCTCCACTTCCACTTTTGGGGCGTCCAGCAGCACCCGGTAGTACCCTGGCGAAGCGGCTTCATTGTCGTGTGAAAAGCCCGAGGTGTAGGGCAGGGTGTCCCGTGCCGTGCCAAAGCGGGTCACGTCCACCGGAGCGTTGGTGGGCATCAGCAACACATCGGTGAGATCGCCAATACCGGTGCCACTGAGGTGCAACTGTCCAAAACCGGATATGATGGAGTCCGTGATGTGGTAACCGGAGCACCAATCCCAACCGCTGGTGCCGTTGTCCGGACTGGGCTGTACCATGCCAAAGGGCGCACTGGCCCCGGGATAGGTATGGCCGTGGCCCCCGGTGCCAATAAAGGGATCCACGTGGGCCGTTGTTTTTTCCAGGCTTGGCGCTCCGTCCACGGGGTGGTCCCGGCAGGCCGTGAAGCATAGCAAAAGGGCAATGGACAGAAATGTGATGGTACCGGGCGGTACAAACTTTAATGGCGGTTTGGTGGGCATCATCTTTAAAGGCACATTAAAAAAATCCAAAATCAATTTATAGGGACGCTCCCGCACCTTGCAAAGGTCGGGGACACTTTTTCCCAAAGAGATGTCCCAAAAGTACGGTTTATGGGCCAATTGGACTTTGTTGTACCTGGATTTTATTCGTGAAACAGCCCTGCTGCCAGGATCTGATCTCCCAGACAAAGGAACCCCTTAAAACCGAAGGGGCCAAGGCACCTTTGGTCCTCCTGTCACCGATCGCAAAGGGCGGGTGTGTTGCGGACAAGGGGTTTTGGAAACCGGAAGGGATTTGGTTGGGGCTTTGCGGGAACGCACAAGGGCGTCATGATCGTTGCCACCAATGGTGAACCGCTATTTGTTAACGCTGATCATCACCGCTTCACAGCTTTGGAGATCGGAGTTTAAAACGATGTTCTCCGATTTTATGCCATCACTGATCTCAACCGCTACGGTATTGGGCGGGGCATCGCCCAAATTGTGGGCATAAAGGAACAGATCGTTGGTCTTTTGGGGGTTCAGTTTTATCTTAAACTCCCGTTTCCAATAGGTGAGGTAGTGTTTGGAGACCACCGATCGGCCATTGAGGTAAATGGATACAATGTCTCCGTCCTGCCTGCCGTGGTCCCATATCTTCACGGTGATCTCATCACTGGAAAATTCCAGTTCCTTTGTATAGGAGATCGTTCTGCCGTTGAACTCCATGCGCTGGTCCGTCTTTGGCGAAGTGTCTTCCGTTGTCCTGGGGAGCGGCGTGTTGCGTTTGGAGCGTCGTTTCCTCTTGTTCTTTTTTGATGGTTTTTCGGGCGGTGCATTTTTAAGCTCCTGCTGCTTTCTGCGTGCATCCGAAGCTTTGTTCACAATGCTGAACAGGGGCGTCACAAATTTTGCAATGTTGAATTTGTCTTCCGGAAAGAGTTCAATGCCCACCACTTGGTACTGGTCTCCAGAGCCAATGTTCTTGGCCAGGGCAATGGCATCCTTGAACCCGTTGTTCTCAAAGGAGCCCAGTTCCTGTACCACCATTTCATTGCGCACCAGAAAAAACCGAATGGATTTTTCCGGGGAAATGTTGTCCGTGGACCAGCGTATCCGGGCCATTTCTTCAACGGTCCAGACCGTGCCCTTGGTGGGCTCCTCAATGGTAATGGCAGATTTTTGCCCGTATCCCGTCTGGGCGAAGACCGCAAGACAAAGGCATACTGTTCGGAGGAATGGTTTCATAGCGTTTCAATTGGACAATCGTTTGGTTTATCCCATTGCTTTTTGGCATTCTCCCTTCCCGTGCCCGGCACTTCAGGAAATGGAATGCACTGCCATAACGTATTTTTTTGGAAAATGTTTGAAAACGCCCCTTGCTTTTTAAGGCCCTTGAAGGCGGTTTGGCCGCAAACCGCCCATTTCAGCTGGGCGCGGTGCCGGTTTCCACAACATGAACCCCCTCAATTCTCGCCCGATCGTTGTCATGGGAAACAGGGCGTGCAGTTGCAATTAATTTACATTATGTTTACCTTAAATTAAGGAACAGGTCTTTTGGCCTTCCGCACAGTCACGGGAACCACGGTTTATGATCAAAAAAGCAGCTTTTTATGTACTTCTGGCGGTATTGGGATATGTGCTGTACCGCAATCCCAACTTTGAGACCGTTGCCGCGGGCATTGCCATTCTCCTATTTGGAATGATCATGCTGGAAGAGGGCTTTAAGGTGTTTGCCAAAGGCCCCCTGCAGACCATATTGAAAAAAACCACCGATAAGGTGTACAAAAGTCTTGCCGCGGGTGCCCTGGTCACGGCCTTTATACAGTCCAGCTCCTTGGTGTCCATTGTCGCCATTTCCTTTGTCAGTGCCGGATTGATCGGTTTGGTCGGGGGCATGGGGCTCATTTTTGGGGCCAATATGGGCACCACGGCCACCGCTTGGTTGGTGGCCGCCTTTGGGCTCAAGATAAAGATATCTGCCCTGGCCATGCCCATGCTTGTTTTTGGCATAGTATTTTCCCTGCAAAAACGGCCCTCCCTAAAGGGCTTGGGCAGTATTTTGGCCGGTTTGGGGTTCTTCTTTCTGGGCATCTTCTATATGAAAGAGGGTTTTGACACCTTTAAGGAATTCATAGACCTTACCGAATATGCGATCCCCGGTTTCATGGGCATCTTGGTCTATATTGGGGTGGGCATTGTCATTACGGCCATGCTACAGTCCAGCAGCGCCACATTGGCCTTGATACTTACCGCCCTGGCCGCCGGCCAGATCGAATATGACAATGCCCTGGGCCTTACCATTGGGGCCAACATAGGCACCACCATTACCGCGATCTTGGGCTCCATAAGCTCCAATGTGGCCGGGAAGCGGTTGGCGGGCGCACATTTGATCTTTAAGCTCGTCACCGGCATTGTGGCCCTGGCCATTTTGTACCCCTTGATGGATCTTGTGGATTTCCTGATCCGGGAAATGGGCATTGCCGAGGACGATTTTACCCTAAAACTGGCCATGTTCCACACGGTCTTTAATATCATGGGCGTTATCATTGTACTGCCGTTCATGCAACAGATAGAACGTTTTCTGCTCTGGCTCCTCAAGGAAAAAAAGGAGAAGGGCATAGAGGAGCCCAAGTTCTTGAACGAAACCATTATGGAACTTCCGGGCACCGCTGTGAACGCTTTGATGAAGGAAACCAGGTACCTCTACGAGAATGCCATTTTTGAGATTGTTACCCACGCCATGAACATCCACCGGGAAGATGTGCGATCGGACCTGGAGACCAAGGAGGTGGTAAAAAATTCCAAGGACGATTTTGGGGTCGATGTCCGTGAGCTCTACTACAGCAAGGTAAAGACCATTTACGGGGAGATCATTAGGTATGCCACCACCTTGCAGAGCACCCAAAAAATGGCCAAGGAACAGAACGATACCCTTTCGGAGATCATCGTGGCCAACCGCAAAATGGTGGAGATCATCAAGGCCACCATAGAGATGCGCATCAACATATCCCAATATTTGGGCGCGGGCAACAAGGATATGGAGGGCGAGTACGATGCCTTTCGCAAGAAACTTGTAAAAGTGCTGCGGGTCATTTACCAGTTCAAGACCGAAGCGGACAAACAACGGTACCATGACGAGCTCTTGGCCCTGCGCAGGGAAGCCAAAAAGGGAAAGCACCTGGCCAATGCCTCGATCAACACCTTGATCGCGGAAAACCGCATCAATGCCGATATGGCCTCTTCCCTGCTCAATGACAAGGACAACCTGAACGAGATCATCAAAAACCTCATTTCAGTGGCAGAGCTGCTCTACCTAAACGAAGATTCCCTGTTCCAAAACGATACGGATCCCCATTAGGTTGGGAGCCTACCTCGCCGTTTCCTTAAACCCCACCGCCCCGAACATTTGCACGTCACCGTCCTTATCCCCGGTTCGTAACCATATACCGAAAAGTACAGAAGTTAATTATTGGGAATAAATCCAAAAAATAGTAAATATTCCATAATTTAGTCCTCCCCAATTTTAACCCAGATGGTGTGTTGGGGGTTTGTGGCAAGGGTGCTACCTCCAATAAAACCAAGGCTTTTGAAATTTAGCCACCCGCCTGAAACGGAACGGGCAGGTCTGACCTTAAAAAACAACTAAATATAAACAGATGAAAAAGACCGTTTTACATTTGGATCTGGACACCTTTTTTGTCTCCGTGGAGCGCCGTCTGGACAGCCGTTTGCGCAACAGGCCCATTTTGGTGGGCGGCCTCAGCGACCGTGGTGTGGTGGCGGCCTGCAGCTATGAGACCCGGAGCTTTGGCGTGCATTCCGGCATGCCCATGAAAATGGCCAAGGAGCTGTGCCCGGAGGCCGTGGCCATCAAGGGAAATTCCGGTGCCTACAGCAAACATTCGGATGAGGTCACGGAGATCATCAAGGAACGTGTGCCGCTTTTTGAGAAATCCAGCATAGATGAATTTTATGCCGATCTTACCGGGATGGATCGGTTTTTTGGTGCCTACCGCTATGCCACGGAGCTGCGCCAAAAGATCATGAAAGAGACCGGGCTGCCCATTTCCTTTGGCCTGTCCGTGAACAAGGTGGTCTCCAAAGTGGCCACGGGAGAGGCCAAGCCCAACAATCAGCTAAAGATAGATTACGGTTCCGAAAAGCCCTTTTTGGCGCCGCTCTCCATAAAAAAGATCCCCATGGTGGGAGACAAGACCTACCAGACCTTGAGAAATTTGGGGCTGCGCCAGGTACGCACCATACAGGAAATGCCCATGGACATCATGCAGCGGGTGCTGGGAAAGAACGGCGCGGTCATTTGGAAAAGGGCCAACGGCATCGATACCAGGCCCGTGGTGCCCTTTTGTGAGCGCAAGAGCATCAGTACGGAGCGCACCTTTAACAAAGACACCATAGACGTGGCCCGGCTGCGGGGCATATTGATCGCCATGACCGAGAACCTCGCCTACCAGTTGCGGCGGGGCAACAAGCTCACGGCGTGCATCACGGTAAAGTTGCGCTATTCCGATTTTAACACCTATTCCAGGCAGATGCGCATTCCCTATACCAGTGCGGACCACATTCTGATCCCCAAGATATTGGAGCTCTTTAAACTGTTGTACAACCGGCGGCTCTTGGTGCGGCTCATTGGGATCAAGTTCAGCCATTTGGTGGGCGGCAACTACCAGATAGACCTTTTTGATGACACGGAAGAGGCCCTGCGCCTCTATAACGCCTTGGACACCATACGCAAGCGCTATGGAGACAAGAGCGTAATACGCGCCTCCGGCATGGGTGCCCATTCCATAGGCCGGATCGCCAACCCGTTCGATGGCAGGCCGCCCATTATCCTGGCGCACAGAAAGCAGTGAAGGGAGTGTTGGAGGGTGGTTTTTAGAGGATAGTTGTTAGAGGGTAGTGGGTAGTTTGTAAAGGGTAGAGGGTAGTTGTTAGAGGGTAGTGGGTGGTTTTGAGGGGATGGTTGTTAAGGGTTTGAAAATCAAAAGTATAGATTGATTTTTGCATCTTACATCTTACATCTTACATCTTGTCTCTTCAACACCCGTCATGGCGAGGAGCCAACGAAATGTTGAAGCCAAAAGAAAGTGGATGCGACGCCGCCATCTATTGAGATTTGGATGCTTGGTGTTGAGTATGAAGTAGATGAATCTTGTGTAGTGGGTGGTTTTGGGGGGATGGTTGTTAAGGGTTTGAAAATCAAAAGTATAGATTGATTTTTACATCTTACATCTTACATCTTGCATCTCGTCTCTTTCATCAACCTAAAAAAAGAAAAAGCCATTTACCTCAATTGCCACACATATTACAGTCTTCGCTACGGTACCTTCTCCGAGGTGGCACTGCTGGAACAGGCCAAAGAATGTGGGGTGGGCCAATTGGCACTTACGGACATCAACAACACCTCCGCCGGTCTCAATTTTGTGCGCAGGGCGGCAGAATTCAACATTAAGCCCCTTCTGGGCATTGATTTCAGGAACGGGGTGGATGCGTGTTTTGTGGCCATTGCCAAGAACAATGCCGGCTATATGGAGCTGAACCAATTTTTGTCCCAACACCTCCATGAAAAAACACGGATTCCGGCCAACGCACCGGCTTTTGGGCAGGCCTATGTGATCTATCCTTTTGAAAAAGTGCTCTACCATGAAAAAAAGGAGTTTTTGCCGCATGAATTCATAGGGGTCTCCGTACAGGACATGCGGCGCTTGCCCTTTTCGGGCCTCCTGAAATGGAAAGACCGCCTGGTGGTACAACAGCCGGTGACCTTTAGGAACAAGCGGGACCACAATGCCCATAGGCTGCTCCGCGCCATTGACAACAACACCCTGCTAAGCAAGCTGTGCCCCACCGAGCAGGCCCCGGAAACGGAGCAAATGCTGCCCTTGCCCCAATTGGTGGCCGCCTTCAGTGACCACCCCTTTATTCTGGAGAACACGGAAAGGCTCATGGGGGAGTGCCACGTACACTTTGACTTTTCCGCCACGCGAAAGCCGCAAAACCAGCGTACCTATACCAAAACGGTGGCCCAGGATGTGGTTCTGCTGGAAAAGCTCTGCCAAGAGGGCTTGCCCTACCGTTACCCAAAAGCAGATAAAGCGGTGCTGCAACGCCTGGACAAAGAACTTTCGCTCATTAAAAAAATGGGTTTTGTCTCCTACTTTCTCATCAATTGGGACATTGTCTCGGAGGCCAGGCGCAGGGGGTTCTTCTATGTAGGAAGGGGCAGTGGCGCCAATAGCATCGTGGCCTACATCTTGCGCATCACCGATGTGGACCCCATGGAGCTGGACCTGTATTTTGAGCGTTTCATGAACCTTTACCGGGCCAACCCGCCCGATTTCGACATTGATTTTTCCCACAGGGACAGGCCCGCCATGACCCAATATATCTTTCAGCGTTTTAAGCACGTGGCGCTGTTGGGCACCTATGTCACTTTTAAGCAACGGGGCGTTATCCGTGAACTGGGCAAGGTGTTTGGGCTGCCCAAGGGCGAGATCGATCGCCTGGCAGACGGGCAGTTTAGGCCACAAGAACTGGACGGGATGTCCGTCTTGGTGCTAAAGTACGGCAGGCTCATCATGGGCATGCCCAATTATTTGGGCATCCATGCCGGGGGCATTTTGATCGGTGATGTTTCCCTGCACTGGTTTTCTGCCACGCATTTGCCGCCCAAGGGCTTTCCCACCGTACATTTTGATATGGTGATCGCAGAAGATGTGGGCCTTTATAAGTTCGATATTTTGGGGCAGCGCGGACTTTCCAAGATCCAGGAGGCCATGGCCATCATTGCCCAAGAGCATCCGGAACGCTACGCCAAGGTGGACATCCATGACATCAAGGCCTTTAAAAAGGACCCCAAGATCAATGACCTGGTAAGGACGGCACAGTGCATGGGCTGTTTTTATGTGGAGTCTCCCGCCATGCGCATGCTGTTAAAGAAATTGCGGGTAGATACCTATCTGGGATTGGTGGCGGCAAGCTCCATCATACGGCCCGGGGTGGCCAAGAGCGGCATGATGCGCGAGTATATCCTGCGGCACCGAAACCCGGGAAGGGCCCAAGAAAGGGCACATCCCGTGATGCTGCAGATCATGCCGGAAACCTATGGGGTCATGGTCTATCAAGAAGATGTGATCAAGGTGGCCCATTATTTTGCCGATCTGGACCTGGGCGAGGCAGATGTACTGCGGCGCGGCATGAGCGGCAAGTTCCGTTCCCGGACCGAGTTCCAAAAGGTCAAGGACAAGTTCATTGCCAACTGTAGGGAAAAGGGGTATGAAGACAGCCTCATTTTTGAGATCTGGGAACAGATCGCCAGTTTTGCGGGCTACGCCTTTGCCAAGGGACATTCTGCCTCCTATGCCGTGGAGAGCTATCAAACCTTGTTCTTGCGGGCCTATTTTCCCTTGGAATACATGGTGGCCGTGCTAAACAACGGGGGCGGGTTTTACCGCCCGGAACACTATGTGCACGAGGCCCGTATGCTGGGCGCCACTGTGCACCCTCCCTGCGTGAACAACAGTGGGGAGGCCAATGTGATCCACGGCACCGACATCTTTTTGGGCCTGGCCTGGCTGCGGGACCTGGAGGCCCTTGTGGCGGCAAGGATCGTAAGGGAACGGAACGCCAAGGGCCGGTTTCACTCCCTGGAAGATTTTATGGACCGCGTGCCCATCTCCATGGAACAGTTGGGCATCTTGATCCGCATTGATGCCTTCCGGTTCACGGGGGCCAACAAACACCACTTGCTCTGGAAGGCCCACCTTAGCTTGAGCCGTTCCAAGGTGGCGCACCCAAAGCTCTTTCCGCCAAAACAGCGTTCCTTTGAGATTCCCGAGTTTTATACCACGCACCTGGAGACGGCCTTTACACAGATGGAGCTGTTGGGCTTCTGCCTCTGCTCCCCCTTTGATCTTTTGGTGCAGCGGCCCCAAAGCCAACGCTGTGCCAGGGACTTGCCCCGGTTTTTGGGCAGGCACATTGATATCTACGGCTACCTGGTCACCGTTAAGAGCACCAAGACCCATACCGGCAAGCGCATGGGGTTTGCCACCCTGATCGATCGGCGCGGCGAAGTTTTCGATACCGTGCACTTCCCGCCCGTAATGGCTGCATATCCTTTTCGGGGAAAGGGCATTTACCGTTTCTACGGAAAGGTGGTGAGCGAATTCGGTTTCTTGAGCATAGAGGTCATGAAGATGCAAAAACAAGATTATGTGCAGGATCCCCGTTATGCGGACATGAAGACCACTACCAAAAGGCGGGCCATCAAGGACAGGGAAAAAGAAGAACGGACCTAGCCTTGCTTTATCCGTTTCCGGAACCGGGCCAGGACCATATTGCGGACATAAAGCGCCCTGTTCACCCAAGAACAACCAAGCTTGGGTGCCCTATTTCGGGGCAACAAAAACGGGCTCTTGGGATTCCTTTTGGCGCCAACGGCGCGGCAGCCTCCTTTTACGGCATTGCCCACACCTTCCTTTGCGGCCGTAATAGGGTCCCAAAAAAGGATTTCCGTTGTTCTACGCGGGCATGGCCCCGTTTTAGTACAAGAATAAAAATATGGAATAGACCACAACCAATAGAATGCACTTTCTCATCATTTCCACTTTTATGCACATCACCAAATCAACACCAAAAAACAAAGGTTTTTTACGGCTCATATTTTGGAAATATGCTACTTACGAGCCCTAAAGGTCTTCCATTTATTGCGAAGCGGACGAGAAAATCGGGCTGGGAGAAAAAAAATCGTTGTACGGCATGACTTGGTCCGCTCAGCGATGTAATCCGTGTTTTGTGGATAAAAAAAATGGTAAGATAAGGTCAGGAAGCTCCGTCAAGGGATCAAAAGCCCTCAACGATGTCCATCAACTTGCGTTCGTCCTTGATGCCAATTTTTTTGCCCGAGGTGTGGATCAGGCCTTTTTTCTTGAATTCGGATATGATCCGTATGGCAGATTCGGTGGCGGTGCCCACCACATTGCCAATGTCTTCCCTGGACAAGGTTAAGGCCAAAAAACCCTCATGGTCTTCCCCAAAGTTGTTCTTAAGGTAGAGAAAGGCTTCCGCAATGCGCTGTTTTACGGTTTTCTGGGACATGTTCACCACCACATCGTCCGCTTCCTTTAGGTCATGGGCCATGTGCCGCAGCACCTCCAGGGTAAAATCGGGGTTTTTTTGCAGGGTGGTGGTAATGCTCTCCTTGGGTATGAAGCACACCTCCATATCGCTCACCGCCACGGCGCTCAGGTTCACGGCTTCCTCCGCAATAACGGAGCGTTGGCCCATGACCGAGCCCTTGCTGGCCAGCTTTACGATCTGGTCCTTTCCATTGGGGCTCAGTTTGGACAGTTTGGAAACACCGCCGCGCACACAGAACACCCCTTTCAATTTCTCGCCCTCCTCAAACAGGGCCTCTCCTTTTCTAATGATTTTGGAAGTTTTTGAATCGGATACTTTTTTCAATTCGGCCTTGCTCATGGCGCGCAGGGAATTGAATTGTCTTACGATACAATTTTCACATCTGCTCTTTTCCATTAAAGAAATTTTATACCTGAATAACAAAAATAAGATTTCCCCGACAAATGAAAGTTAAAATATTTTAGGTTTCAAAAAGCAAGTTTTTTAAGGTCCGATAAAGAGCTGATGTAGATGTTTCTTTTTTTCAACTGTATGTAATTCAGTTGGTTAAATTTTCTTAAAAGGGAAATGACATACTCTTGGGAGGTGCCGAGAAATGATGCCATTTCGTCCCGTTTAATGCGCACCAGTAATTTGCCCGTTACATCGGTTCCAAATTTCTTGGCCAGGAACAAGAGGAGTCCGGCCAATCGTTTCTTTATGCTCTTTTTTGGATGCGACCACATGCGGCCTTCCTCGTCCTCGTTCATGTCCCTTAGCACCCATTTCAGGAAACCTTGGCAGAAGTGGGCATCGGTGCGTAAGAGTTGCAGAAAGGATTTCTTGTCAATGCGGCAGAGTTCGGTGGGTTCCATGGTGGTGGCCGTTACCCTGGTGCCCCCGCCCAAGGTTACCGATCGTTTTCCCATAAGGTCGCCCTTGCCCAAAAAGCGGGTGATCTGCTCGTCTTCCCCTTCATCGGAAAAATGAAACTTGCAGGCCCCGGAATGAATGAGGAAGATGGACTGTAGCGTTTGTTTCTCCAAGAACACCTGTGAACCCTTGGACAGGGAGATATGCTCGGATCGTTGCAACAAAAGGGCTTTTTGCGCTTCAGTCAGGGCACTCATGCCCAAAAAAGGGCCCAACATAGCATGATTACATTTTACCATACCACAAAGATAGGGGGCAAATGCCCGCCAAAACCTGATGGATGTCATAGTTTTAAGAGCAATAAAGGTTGCAGCTTTGCATGGTTTCCCATACTATGGAAAAGGCGCATTGGGCGCGGTTGCAAGCCATGAAGCAAAGGTGCCTTCATCGCGGGGAGCCTTGGGATTTTCAACATATAAAACACAGAACAGATGAAACTGACCAATATGGACGAGGCGGTGGGCATGGTCAATTCCGGGGACCGCCTCTTTTTTCACGGGGCGGCCATGACCCCCAATGAGCTCATTGACGCCCTTTGTGAACGGTACAGGGAGTTAACGGACGTGGAGATTGTGACCATCCATACGGAAGGCCATGCGCCCTATGTCCAGGCACCTTACCATACCTCTTTTAAGATCAATTCCTGTTTTGTGGGCGGCAATGTCCGTCAGGGCATCAATACGGCCAGCGGAGATTACATCCCCATTTTTTTGAGCGAGATCCATTTGCTTTTCCAAAGGCAGATCCTTCCCTTGGACGTGGCCTTTGTGCAGGTATCCCCTCCGGACCGTCACGGCTACTGCTCCCTTGGCGTTTCCGTGGATGTGGCCCTGCCCGCCATTAGAACGGCCAAGAAGATCGTGGCACAGATCAATCCCCACGTGCCCAGAACGCACGGCACGGGCCTGGTGCATGTGGATGACATTGCCTTTGCCGTAGAGGTGGATCGCCCCATTCATGAACACGCCCCGCCCAAAATCTCGGATACGGAGCAAAAGATAGGGGCCCATGTGGCCACCCTGATCGATGATGGTGCCACCCTGCAAATGGGCATTGGAAGCATACCGGATGCCGTACTGGCCAATTTGGGAGACCACAGGCGTTTGGGCATCCATACGGAAATGTTTTCCGATGGGGTGCTGCCGTTGCTGGAGCGTGGGGTGATCACCGGAGAGGACAAAGTGGTGAAAAGGGGCAAGATCGTGAGCTGTTTTGCCGTTGGATCCAGGAAGCTCTATGATTTTGTGGATGACAATCCCATTTGTGATTTTAGGGACGCCGCCTATACCAACGATACGGCGCGCATACGAAGAAACCCCAAGGTAACGGCCATTAACAGTGCCATAGAGATCGATCTAACGGGACAGGTATGTGCAGATACCATTGGCAGTTTTCAATATTCCGGTGTGGGCGGGCAGATGGACTTTATTCGCGGGGCCTCGCTCTCCCACGAAGGCAAACCCATTTTTGCCATGTCGGCCACCACAAAAAAAGGAGCCTCCAAGATCACCCCCTTTTTAAAGACCGGGGCGGGCGTTACCACTACTAGGGCCCACGTGCACTATGTGGCCACGGAGTTTGGTGTTGTGGACCTTTTCGGGAAGAATTTGAAACAACGGGCCAAGGCCCTTATTTCCATTGCCCATCCGGACCACCAAGAGGCGCTGCAGCGTGCTGCGCATGAACGCTTTCAAGGGTTTGTTGGGTAACTCCGGGTCATGTGTTCAGATTTCCCGTTTGCCGCTGGGCAGGTCTTGCGGCTGTAAATTTGGCAATACCGATGGTCGCGCCGGCTTTTCCCCAATCACCAAGGCAATGGCCACACTTTGATCGTAAGAGTCGCAATGTTGTTGGAGCTTGTGCCCTGATCATGAAAGCCCAATGCACCATCTGGGTTGAACGCGGGCCCCCAGGGAGCCGCCCGGTCGGGGTCCAAATGCTTTGGCAGGGCCAAAAAGGGCCGTTGTTGGGCACAAAAAAAAGGTGCAAAACCCTATGTTTTTAGCACCTTTTAGGCGGGCGTACAGCCTGACATTTTTAGCCTAAATTGGATTTAAAATACGTAACCAACCACTTACCGCTACGCAGCTTTTTAAAAAAGGCCCCGGTGGTCAGTACTGGGCCAAGAGATAGTTGATCAGGTCCGTGGTGGTCACAATGCCCACCAGTTGGTCGTCCTGTACCACGGGGAGGGCATGGAACTCCCTTTGGGCCAAAAAGGCGGCCACTTCATATATGGTGGTCTGCGGGCTCACACAGATCACATCCTTGACCATGACCTGTTCTATGCTGAACATGTTGTAAACGGTGGTGTCCACATCATATTCGTCCTCGCCCACGGCATCGGCAAAACTGATGCGCATTAGGTCGGTATAGCTCAGCATGCCCATGACCTGCTTTCCGGCGGTGATGGGAATATGGCGTATGTTGTGCTTTTTAAAAAGGGCCTCTGCCTGGTCCAAGTCGTCCTTGATGCTAAGGGTCAGCACGTTTTTGGTCATTATCTGTGATACGGGTACACGCTTTTTCATGGTAAGGGATTCTCATTGATTAAGGGTATGAAATTACAAGGAAGCAATTTTTTAAAACATGATAAATATCACCGTAATTTCATTATTAATGGTGCATATTGGGTGTTTGTCCCTCAAGGTGCTTTCTGGGATGGGTTCCCCAGGTTGGTAAAGAGGAGCGCGGCCACGGCCAGGGCCATCAACATGCTTGCCCAGGCCAGGGCCTGTTGGTGGCCCGCAAAGTGGCCCGTGCCCAGCCAAGCGGCAATGCCCCGATAAAAAATGAGAATCTCCGTGCCCAAAAACCCCAACAGGTAGCAGCCAAAAGTCCATTTCTTGATGGTTAAGAGGGCCATACAGTGGCAAAGGAACAAGAGCCCCAGGCCAAGGGCGCCCAGGAAGGTCCAATGTAGGTATCCGATCACCAGATCTTTGTGAACATTGGCCAATTGGGCAAAATAGGGCAGGGCAGAGAGCAACTGCAGCACCATTTTTATACCCAGGCACAGGGTGGTGGCCCAAAAGAGCCATTTGGCCATACCATCAACAAGGAAGCGCTTTCCGGTTTTGAACAGGGTGTGCCCCAGCCGCAAAAAGGCCAAGAGCTGCAATACCGCCCCCATGCCGCCAAGGAGATAAAGATACCAGGGAGGGTCTTGGAAAAGGGCGGACAAAAAGACGGATAACAGCACGCCGGCGTTCAACTGCCAGAAAAAAGACCGGAACCACCCCGGGGAAAAAACAATGTTCTTTTTTTCCAGCAGATAGAAGAAAAGACCCAGCAAGGCCATGACCATCCAAGCGTTGTATTGAAAGTGCAGGTAGAAATAAATGGCCATGCGGTACCAAAACGATTCCGGTCCCATAAAGGTCATAATGCCGCCCAGGGCCCAGGGCCCCAGACTGGAGAGCGCCATGTACCACAACGCCGCCTTAAGCATGGTGTGGGAGGGGGTGCCCCTTGATTCTTGTTTGCCGTGTTTCAGAAAAAACCAAAGAAAGGCGTAGGAGGCAAATAAAAACAGGGTGGAAAACAGAATGGAGAAAAAGGCGTAGCCCTGTAAGGGAAAGGTGATCAGCATTCCGATCAGGGTTACCTGGGTGAACCAAAAGATGCGAAGGTGCCGCGCATCTTGGTGCTCTTGCTGTATATGGCTCTTGTAGATCAGCGTGGTAAGCACCAGGTACACCCATCCCAGTAGTGCAATGTGCGAATGGCCGTGCACCACAAATTTGTAGGTGACCCCGATTTCCAGCACATGGAAGAAGCGCAATACGGCACCCAAGAGGGCGGCCATAAAGAAATAGCCCAAGGCCGTGCGTATGTGGGGTCTTAAAGAAATCATGGTCTCATTGCAAGATAGTGCTTTGCCCCGGACTGCGGGTTGGGCGTAACGCCAAAGATATCCGGATTTATCCGTAGAACCTGACAAATATCATAGTTCAGGCCTATGCCACCCCCGATTTTTGTTCGCTGTGAACGCCCCCAACACTTCTTTTATGGGGCTCAAAAATCAAAAATAAATCCATAAAATGACATACGCACATTCTTTTCATATTCCCGTTATGGGCATTGGTTTTACCATAGATTCCCCCCTAAAAGTGGCCCATTTGGGGATAGACTCCGTCATCTCCTTGGTAGATGATATTTTGTTGGAGAAACTGAGGAAAATGTACTGCGGCAAACATGACCTTGGCTATGAGGCCATTGCGGAGGGTACGGAAGATTACCGGGCCAGACGCATCACCGCCTATCTGGATATGGTGAACGGCCTGGTCAAGGAGAAATATGAGGCATTTAAAAAAAGCGCCACCGTAACGGGCAAGGCCATGGAGGCCTATATGGAAAGCCTTCCGGATACCGCTGCCCTAAAAAGGGAGTTTTACAGGCGCCTGGAGGGCAGCCATACGTTTGATGACATGGCCACTTGGCTCCGGCAGGCAATGCCCCTGGGCAGCATAGACGTGAACATCATGACCAAGGTGGACAAGGACAACTATTCCAAGGCTACAAAGCTTCCAGCCCAGTACAATGATGCGCACGCCGCCCTGAGGGGCTTTGCCAACAGTGACCTTTCTTCTTCCTTGGTGCTGTCTGCCGGGATGAATCCCAGGTTGTACAGCTATATGGCCTCTTTCAAGGATTTTTATCCAGATGCCCGGGGTGGGTTAAAGAAAAAGATCGTTCTCAAGGTGAGCGATTACCGTTCGGCCCTGATTCAGGGCAAATTCTTGGCCAAAAAAGGGCTTTGGGTATCAGAATACCGCATAGAATCCGGCCTTAACTGTGGGGGCCATGCCTTTGCCACGGATGGGCATCTCTTGGGGCCCATTCTGGAACAGTTCAAAGAAAACCGGGAAACCTTGAAACAGTCCGTTTTTGAAATTTGTGCCGCCGCCCTTGAAGATAAGGGCATTCCGGTGCCGGCCGCTGGCCTGCCCCTACGGATCACCGCCCAGGGCGGGGTGGGAACCGCGGAAGAGCACACCTTCTTAATGGAGCGTTATGGCGTGGATTCCGTGGGTTGGGGCTCTGCCTTTCTCCTGGTTCCGGAGGCCACCACGGTGGATACGGCCACTTTGCAGAAGCTGGCCACCGCCAGGGAAGCCGATCTGTATCTGAGCAATACCTCTCCCTTGGGCATCCCCTTCCACAGCTTAAGGGGCAACACCAAAGACGGGGAAAAGGCCCAGAGAATTGCCAATGGCCGTCCGGGCAGTCCGTGCCCCAAGAAGTTTGTGGCCCTGAACAAGGACTTCAAGGAAAAGGGACTCTGCACGGCGTCCCGCCAATACCAAGCGGCCCGATTGAAGGCCCTGGGAAAAGAAGGGTTGTCCCAGGCCGATTACGATCATCAATACCAAAAAATCACCGAAAAGTCATGTACCTGCGTGGGGCTGGGAACCACTGCCCTGCTTGCCTATGGTTTGGATACCAGGGAAGAGGGTACGGGCGTTTCCGTTTGCCCGGGACCCAATATGGCGTATTTCTCAAAAGTGGTCTCCCTGGCACAAATGACGGACCATATCTACGGAAGAACCAATGTCATGACCCATGGGCAGCGCCCGCACATGTTCATTAAGGAACTGCACCTATATCTGGAGTATTTTCAAGAGCAGATCGAAGAGAACAAAAGGGACTTTTCCGAAAAGCGCCAAAAACAACTCCTCAGTTTTGGCAAGAACCTGGAGGAGGGCATTGCCTATTACGAAGGAATGCTCACAACGGACAAAGACCACTTGGAGGCATCGCCCAGCTGTATCGCGGTGCAGCTAAACGGATCGCGGCTGGTGCTCCGGTCAATGGTGCAGTTGCTCCAAATGGCGCCGGGAGACCTGGTGTCCTAAACTGTGGTGCCTTTTCTTGTTCTTTTTGGGCGTGATTTATTTTGGACGCGTCTTGCGTGCACTTGTGGCCCCATTGTTTTCTGCCACTTGGGGCGTAAACACGCCTTCTTTTCCCGGGCCTTTTATGGACCCCGGTGAAACCCTTTTTGTCCGCTTCTGACTTCCAATGATGTATTGGACGTTCGCAATGGAGGGTGCAAGCCCAATGGAATGAAGACGTTTGGGCGGGCGACCATCGCCACCACCATGGGGCAAAAGTCAGGGCAGCGACCGGTTTTGCTGGGATTTGCAACCGTAGTGCAATTTTTAATGCACCATCTGGGTTGCCCCTGCTGAGGTCCAGGGTTGGCCTAGAAATCTTTCTTTTTGCTTTTGGCCAAGAGCCGCCAAATGGGCAAAACGGTCCAAAGCACCAGCATGAGCAAAGAAACAAGGAGTCCCTTATCCGTGCCCAGGAATTGTTTAAAAACCGCTCCCGTGTACCCCAAGAGCGCAGAGATGTCCAGCTTTAGGAGGATCAACGTCCTGGAGAGGTCAATGGGGTTGAAAAGGGTGGCCAGGAGCGAAAAATTGTCCAGGGGGTAATCTTGGAAGATAATGAGCGACATGAGAAAGAGACCGTCATAGATCACCGCCAAGAACAGCCACAAGAGCACGGCGTAGCCAAACCCCTTGATCTTGTTTTCGTTGGATAGGGCAAGGTTAAAGGACAGGGCGGTGAAAATGAAGGTAAGAAAGGCCCCGACCACCAAAAGCAGGGAAAAGTCGAAAATGGCATCGCTCCGCAGCAAACCGTAGAGCAAGAAAGGAATGCCCAGTCCAAGCACCAGGCTCAGGGCCAGGGAACCGGCAACGCCCAAGTACTGGCCCAGGAAAATGGAGCTGCGCTTTATGGGCTGGGCCAGCAGCAGTTCCGTGAACTCCTTGGAATTGTAAAAATACATGATGCCAAAGATGGTGCCAATGAGCGGCACCAAGACAATGATGATGTTCATGAGGGTAATAACGGCCTTGGAGACATCATTGTTCAAAAAGAGGAGCACAAAGCCCAAGAGGAGATAGAACAAAAAATAGACATAGCTCCAGCGGCTGCGGATCAAATCGTAAAAACTGTATTTAAGTATCTTAAGCATGGGCGGGGGTGGTTGCAATGGCCGCAATGGCGTGTTCTAGATTGGTCTGTTGTGTCTTTTCCTGAAGTTGGGCTATGCTGCCCTTGAAGTAGATCGTGCCCTCGAGCAGATAGATCACACTATCGGCCACTTCGGCCACGAACTGCATGATGTGCGAGGTAATGAGAATGGTCTTGCCACGCCCCTTTTCCTTGGCTATGAGTTTTTTTAGGTTGATGAGCGATGCGGGGTCCAGCCCCGTGGTGGGTTCGTCCAAGATCAGCAGCGGACTGTTGTACATAAAGGTTAGTACAATGTTCACTTTTTGCTTGGTGCCCCCGGAGAGGGTGGCCAGTTTCTTGTCCAAAAAGGGTTGCAGGCCAAAAAGGTCTATGAGGTATTCCTCTTCGCTGGGCCGCTGTCTCAGGTCCTTGATCATGCGGATCAGTTCCTTTACCCTAAGGTTGCCCGGGAAATTGGCGATCTGCGGCAAGTATTGAATGTCTTGGCGGTATTTCCATTTGTGTTCAACGGGCTGCCCATCTACCAGAATGTTGCCCTTGTTGGGCACCACCATGCCCAAAATGCTTTTTATGAGGGTGGTCTTTCCCGATCCGTTGGGGCCCAGCACGGCAAAGATACCGCCCTTTTCAATGGTCAGGTCCAGGGCAGAGAGCACTTGGTTCTTGCCAAACTTTTTATGTAAATTTTCTATTTGTATCATAGGGGATGCTGCTTCTGTTTTTGTACGGGGAACAAGGTTCTTTAATCTTTGATCGGGCCGTTGGCCCCTGTTTGGTGTGCGGAAATGTCCACTTTTTTCATCAAGGGGGTCTGGTCCAAGAGGTTGTCCGGTGTAAAAATGGGAGATACCTTTTCAGAAAAATCAATGATGTCCATGAACAGGCTCCGCAGGAGAATTATGGTCTCGGGGGTACGGTTCACAATGTATGAAAAGAGCTTTACCGGACGGTAGGGCACATCGCCCACACCATCCTTGTCCAGGTCATATCCGGTGTAGTTGCTCCAGTAATTGCCGGCGATCTTGTTGTCGTTGAGCTTGCTGTTGTAAGAGAGGTCAAAACTGTTGTACAAAAAATTGTTGCCTTCAAAGGTGTTGGTGTAACAGGCGCCGAGTACTTTCAGGGCCCAGCCGTTGTGCACAAAATCGTTGTTTTTGTAAAGAATTCTGTTGGAGCCCTCAATGTTGATCCCAATGGTGTTCTCCTCAAAAGTGTTGCCAATGATCTCGGCATCGTTGATCTCCTTGAGCAGCATGCCATAGGCCGCCGTGCCCCAGTTCTTCCTAAAGGTGTTGTTGATCATTTTTATGTCCTTGGAGAACATCACGGCCACGCCGGCCCCGTTGTTCTCAAAGGTATTGTTGGAATAGACGTCGTTGTTGCTGAACATGAAGTGCAGTCCATAGCGCAGGTTGTTGCTGCTGAGGTTGTTGTTAATGGTAACGTGGTCAGAGAATTCCAAATAAATGCCGTCCCGGGTGCCTTGCACAATGTTGCGGTCCACCACCACATTGTTGCTGTACCATAGTTGTATGCCGTTTCCGCTATTGTACTCGTCCCTTGCCTCACCGATGATCTTGTTGTGGTACACCTTGCCGTTGTTGGATTTTTCCAGGTAAATGCCAAAAAACAGTTTTTCCAGCACAATGTTCTGGATAAGGAAGTGCTCGCTCTTTACCACGCGTATGGCCGCGTGATCGGAGGTGTAGCTCACCCCCACGTTGATCAGGAAGAGACCGTCCAGGGTAACATGATCGCTCACCACCCTTATGATCTCCCCTTTCTCTTCGGCGTCAATGACGGGGTAGCCTTCACCGAGAAGGGTCAGGGGCTTGTCCACCAGAATGTTGTATTCTTTGTAGGTGCCCTTTTTGATCAACAGGGTATCAAAATCTGCGGCTATGGAGATGCCCTCCTTAATGGAGCCCACCTCACAGTCCGGGCAAATGGTGATGGTGTTGGCCATCATGCCCTGCCAGAGCCCCAGCAGGACCATCAACAACAAAAAAATATGCGCTCTTCTCTTCATAACAGTCCTCCACTTCTAGCACTAAAACCTACAAAAACAAACGCAACCGACAAAACGGTCACGGCAATGATGTGCACGGCCAAGGGCTGCAGCGCTCTTTTGGGGATCAGCACCAGGCGCGCGTGCAGGGCCAACAGCACCGTTGCCAGCAGCAGGCCCAGTTTTATGGCCACATGGCGGGTGTGGTGATCGCCCAGGTCCAAAACAAAAAAGTCCGGGGCATATTGGGTGGCAAAATAGATGCCCGTGGCCGCTAAGACAAGCAGGGAGGGCAGCCCAATGGGCTCATATTGTTTCTCAAAGGCTTCAATGATGCCAAAATCCTTCTTTTTCAACGCTTTTGGCAGATAGCGCAAGGCCAATATGAGGTGGCCGCCCGTCCAGATGGTAGCGGCAATGAGGTGGAGGAAAACAAGGGCTTGGAGCATCTTAGCGTATGATGAGGAATTTGGAGTTCTCAAAAGCCTCTACCCAGTGCTTTTCTTCCTTGGGGAACCTGAGGTGTTCCAGTGGTTTCACCTCGTGGTCCTCTCCGTGGATGTGGAAGACAATGTCCCCTTCCAAGAGTACCAAGGTGGCATCCGTGGGCGAGGTGTGCTCCGGGAAAACGGTTCCTTTTTCAAGGCTTATGGCCAGGATTTCCAAATGATCGGTCTTTACCAATTTTGTTATGGTGAGTTGATCGTATGCTTGGGTCTTTATGGTCTTTTTCACTTGGTACATGAGGTCTTTGTTTTAGGTTGAAGAAAGGTTTGGCACGGGCTTTTTTTGCTTGCCCGTTAGCTCCTGCACCTCAATGGCGTACACAATGGGCATTTCCACTTCGGGGAGATCGGATAAAAAATGGGAGAGGAAGCCGGGAGCCTCTTCCCTTCGCCTGGCGGCCGTTTCCAGTACGCCCCTTGCGAAGCGTTTCAGGTAGGTGCCGGCCATGTCCCTGCCAATTTCACGGAAACTGCCGTGCGCCTGTACGGAGCACCATTCTTGCATGGACGGGATCTCATCTACCTGAAAAGAGACCTGTGCGGCCTTGCGCATGGCACGGACCCTGTGGCCACTGCCGGCAAAACAGAGAATGGTCCGTTCCTGCCCGTCATAGAAATAGGTGGTGGGCACCACGTGGGGCCGGTTGTTGCCCAGATAGGCCAACCGACCAATAAAATTGGCGCTCAAGGTAGATTCGCACGCCCGGGGTGGCAAGGTTGTGATCATGGGCGCTACAGTTTAAAACGTGTCTTCAGGGATTCCCAGCTGAACAGTTCGCCCTGGTGCCGGGCCTGTGCCTTCTTGGCCTCCTCTTCCGTGGCAAATGCCGTGATGTATTCGCCCATGGGGCTGGGAAGGTTTTCGCTGATGAGGTAAGTGGCCGTTGTGGCATCCAAAAATCTCCCGGGGCATTGAAGTTGTTCACCAAATAAAGGGCGATGTCGGAACCGTCCACTTCCTTGAGCTGGTTAAGCACACATTCGGTGGCGTCAAAGGAAAAGGTCTTTCCTTTTTGGGTCATGTACTGCGCGGCATACTGCTTGTCCACAATGGTCATTTTGCAAAAGTGGCAGCCGTCCGATCCGTAGGCCACGGGTCTGGGCTTGCCGGAGCAAGATGCCAGAAGCAGTGCCAGGATCATTGGGGTCATAAGGTTTTGTTTCATGTCCATGTCAATAATTTAAGATGATGCGCCCTCTGCCCGGCCTTGTGCCCTGCGAGCTGCGCCTTTAACACTGTCTTGTTTTCCATCATCTGGCCAAGTTGCCCTTAACAAAGGGCCCTGGCTCACCACTTTTTACCCTTCTTTTCAGGAAACGGCCGCCAAGTGCCTTGGCTGGTGGTCACGGGAAAAACAATGGGTTACCTGCCCCGTTAGGGGCGTTCCGGCCTTTTCCATCCCAAGTAGCCCGCCACAAAGGTCAGGGCCATTCCCAAAAACATAAGGTACGCGCCCAATCTGGGATAGGAGTAGGCATCAAAGTTCAACATTTTTTTATGGCCCAGCAATGGGGGCTTGTAGCTCATTGGGGTGCCGTCCGGGTTGGCCAATTTCATAATGGCCTTGGGATCTAGATTGGTTCCGTAGTCGGTCATCCACGCATTGAAGTCGTACATGCCCAGCACCCCTAGAACGGTCATGAGAATGAGCCATCCAAAGAACCACTTGTGGGACACCTTTTTAAAATAGCCCAGGAGGCCAATCAAAACCCCCAGGGCGGCCATGCCGCCAATGACCAGGGGAAACACGGTAAACTCCCACATTTCCTCGGGTTTTGGCAGGGTTTTCATGCCAATGTAATGGTTAAGGCCATCTATGTTCTGGATGTCAAATTCATTCTGGCCCTGAATGCCATCAATATAGATGTCCATGCCCAGGGGCTCGGGATATTGGGGTGCGCCCAGTTCTATGTTCCACAGGGGAAACACGAACAGTCCCAAGAGCAACAGCGATCCCAGAATCATTAAAATACTTGCTTTTTTCATTTCGTCATGTTTAAATTATGCACAAATACGATGTTGTTTTGGAAGGTCGTTTTTGTGGTAATTTAAAAAGCGGGCAGGTTATAAAACGCTACCCGCTTTTCGTTTGAAAAAAATGATCTTCTTATCCTTTACGTGGGCCCGATGCTATTCTCCCAGGGACCAAGAGAGCTCTATGTCCGAATCTGCCGGGGATACCCTGACGTAGCCTTGCATTTCTTGGTGCAGGGCAGAACAGAAGTCCGTACAATAGAAGGGCCATACCCCCACTTTTTTGGGTTCCCAGACCGATGTTTTGGTCTGTCCGGGCATGATCAGCAGCTCCGAGGTGTTCTGTCCGATCATGGCAAAGCCGTGCGGCACGTCAAAATCCTGTTCGTGGTTGGTAATGTGGAAATACACTTTGTCCCCCACTTTAATGCCCTCGATGTTGTCCGGGGTAAAGTGGCTTCTAATCATGGACATGTACACATGTACCTCGTTGCCGTTGCGCTCTACCCTTGCTTGATCGGGGGTGAGCACGGCGGCTGGGTGCTTGTTGTCATCCAGGCGATAGATTTTCTTGGACTTCGGTGCCAGGATGTCCGCAGGGATGCCCGCGGCATAATGGGGCTCCCCGTGGGTGGGGAAATCATAGAGAAGTTCCATTTTTTCGCCCGTTATGTCATAGAGTTGTGCGGAGTGCTCCAATTCTGGCCCTGTGGGCAGGTACCTGTCCTTGGTGATCTTGTTCATGGCCACCACGTACTTGCCAAAGGGCTTTCTGGAGTTGCCCCCGGGGATCATCAAGTGGCCCACGGAGTAAAAGGTGGGTTTCCTATCGATCACTTCCCAAGTGCCCAATTTCCATTTCACCACCTCGGACGAGATGAAGAAAGTGGTATAGGCATTGCCCTTGTCATCAAACTCGGTGTGCAGGGGCCCAAGGCCACCGCTCTTGACAACCCCGGCCAATACATCATCAAAATTTAGAATGGGAATGCCATAGGCCTCGCCATCGAATTTTTCGCCCTCAATGGCCGCGATCATCTTGTCAAAGGAGTGTATGGTCAGGTCTGCGGAAAGTTTTCCGTTGCCAATGATGTACTCTCCGGAAGGGTCCACATCGCAACCGTGGGGCGATTTTGGGGTGGGCAGGAAATACACCGCTCCGGGCACGTCCAGGGGATTTACCGTGAGCACCTCTTTTTTCATGGTGGAGGTACCGGTGTGCGTGGCCTCATCGTAGATGTTGTGGGCATATTCCGCCGGCATGGTGGTTCCGCCGCCGTTGTTCACGTACTCTTCTATCTTTTTCCAGTTCACGGCGGCTATGAAGTCCTTGTCGTTTTGGGAGGCATTTACCTCCAATAGCGAACTGGCCTCTTCCGTGTTATAGGTGGTAAAGAAGAACCAGCCGTGCGATTTTCCGCGTCCGGGATGGGACAGGTCATAGTTAAAGCCCGGCATCATCAACTGAAATTTCAGGTCCATATGGCCGTGTTCCGGGTCAATGCTAATGAAGGAAAGCGCCCCCTTGAACTCTCCCTTGTACTCGTTAATGGGCATGTCCCGTTGGGGCACGGGCACGGAAAAACGTGTTCCGGCCACCACGTACTCGGTGTTTTCCGTGATAAAGGAAGAACTGTGGTTCCCCGCGCTGTTGGGCACCTCAATGATCTCTTCGGTCTCAAACGTTTCCAAGCTTATCCGCGCTATGCGTGGGGTGTTGTTGCCGTTTATGAAGATCCATCTGCCGTCCAGTTCCCCGTTGGTCTGGGAAATGTCCGGGTGGTGGGCATCGTCCCAGGGCACAAAGCCAAAGGAGGTTTCCAGCATGGGCTTGGTCTCCTCGGAGTATCCGTAGCCCGAAGTGGGAAACTGGGAAAATACCGGTATCTCCTTGAACATGCGCCCGGAGGGCAGTCCATAGACGGTAAGGTTGCCGCTGTATCCACCGGACATAAAGGCGTAGAACTCGTCTTGCTCGCCCGGGGCCACATAGACCTTTTCCGCGGCACTGCCGCTGAGCGCCCCATTGCTGGAGCTGCCGTTTTGGTTGCCGCAGCCGGTGAGCATCAAGGCCGATCCCAGCAAGGCAAATAAATGATAGGTGTACTTTTTCATTTTATGTTTATTTAAGAAGGGTTATTGGGTTTTATATTTATGTTATTCCGATGGGGGAAGAATTACCTTGTCCACCACATATACGGTACCGTTGCCGGCATCCACGCTGCCCAAGATCTTGGCGCCGCCCACGTAGATGTCCTCTCCCTTTACCTCTACCGTGGTGCTCAGGTCACTGGCCTGGCCCAGTTTCTTTATTTTTTTTAGGAGGTCCATGTTATAGTTGCCCGCCGTTACGTGGTGCTTTAGGATCAGGGCCAATTTGTCCTTGTTCTCGGGTTTCAACAAATCTTCCACCGTGCCCGGGGGCAGGGCATCGAACGCAGCGTTCGTGGGGGCAAAGACCATGAGCGGTCCTGCGTTTACCAGGGCGTTCTCAAGACCTGCGGCCTGTACGGCGGCCACTAGGGTGGTGTGGTCTTCCGAACCAATGGCGATCTGCAGCACATTGGGCCGGGAGCCATCGTCCTCTATAAAGGCCTGTCCCTGTTTTTCTGTGCTTGCGGCCTCACTCGTGGCTGCGGGCGCACTTTCGTTGTTTTTGGGTTCCCCTTTGCAGCTGCAGACAAAGAGCAGCAACAGGAACGCGCCGAATACGGATGTGAACTGGGTTGTTTTCATAATGTTTGTTTTAGGTGATTAGCATATGTATGGGAACCAAGGGTTCCCAGATGATCTATAGGGTCCTGTAGAATTCCAGGATGGAGCGAACCTCTTCCACGGTGAGGTTTTGGTTGCTCATGGCCGCCCCGTTGAACTCGATCAAAAGGTCTTTGGCGCAACGGTCTTCCGCCACCATCAAGGCAGGGTCCAAGATCATGTTCATGATCCATTCCGGACTTCTGCGCTCCATGATGCCTTGGGGAGAAGGGCCAATGAACCGTCTGTCCAGTTTGTGGCAGGCCATACAATTGCTTTTAAAGAGCGCCTCGCCCCTTGCGGCCATTTCTTGGTCAATTACCGGATCCAGTGTTATTTCCTTTATTTGGCCCACGCCCTTTTCATCCAGGGTAACCTGTTGGGAAGGCGGAATGTCACTTTGGGCCGGGGTGGTTTCGGTCTTTTCCGTGGTCTTTTGGCGATCCACGCTAAACCCATCTTTCTTTTTTTCTTCCTTGCCTCCACAGGCCAACAACAGAAAGGACAGTAAAACGGAGGTGATCAAAAATTTTGTTTTCATTTCTTCAATCATTTATGGTTATGGTTCATCACTTATGAGAAGATCACATAAAATGGGGATCACGATCAACGCTTTCGCCATGATTATTGCCGTGAGACAAGGTGTTCTTTTCAAGAATGGGTCAAAAATAGCCAGCCCCACACGTATAAAACATGATAAATATCATATAAAGGATAAAAAAGTATTTTAATCTTTATCTTTGTAAAAAACAGTTTCCATGTTGTCCAATTCTTCCAAGTACGCACTGAATGCCGTGCTGTATCTGGCCGTACATTCCTCCGAAGAAAAAAAATTGATGGCCGTGCAGATCAGTGAAGGCACCAAGGTGCCCAAGGCCTATCTCTCCAAACTCATGCAAGAGCTCACCAGGCACAAGTTGATCAGTTCCGTGCGCGGGCCCAACGGCGGCTTTTACCTCACCGATGAGAACCGGCAAGTGAGCCTACTGGACATTGTAACCCTCATAGACGGGGACGATCGCCTTACCTCCTGCATGTTGGGCCTGCACAAGTGCGACCATGAGCATCCCTGCCCCATTCACCATTTTGTGGGCGACACCAAGACCAAATTTGTGGAGAACCTTGGCAGTACCTCTGTTCAGGACCTGGTGTCCGATATTCAGCAAGGCCGGAGTTTTTTGAGCTTGTAGAATGGTCGTGAATCCCAAGGGCCTCCAAAAAGACCCAAAAAAGAGGCTGTTGTGGTGCGGGAATGACCGCGTTTCTGTATTTTTAGTTTTAAATAGAAACACCATGAAATTTACGTACCTTACTTTTATGTTGGCCTTGGTCTCCGTGCTGTTCTTGGGCAGTTGCAAGGACAAGCCCAAGGAATCTGGCGAGGATGCCAAGACCGAAATGGCTGCCGGCGACCAGTACCAATGCCCAATGGATTGTGAAGATGGAAAGACCTATGCCGAGGCGGGCAGCTGTCCCGTTTGCAAAATGGACACCAAGCTCATTTCCGAGGCCCAATAGCCATATCGCGATAGTTCAATTTGCAGATGTCGATTGGCATATGGGCGTCTGGTTTTCCTCTCCAAATCACGGACAAACCTTAAGTGGTTGATCAAGGGGAGGTGGTTTTCCACTTCACTGTGGAAAAGCGGAGGGGTCCACTCCGTGGGCACTTTGGGTCGTTCTTTTCCCCAGGCTCCCAGAGCGGGCTTCAACAGGACCTCATCGCTTGGATTTTAGGCTGAAGTTGCATTTGCATTTGAAGCAACCGTTATAACAAGGAGCCACCACAAAGGTGAAATCTGGCATTGAGACCAATGGCGACGCGGCCATCTGTTGAATCTGGAAACCCGAAACAAACAGATCGCTTCCTGCCCCGCCATGACGGCCCAGTTTGGCCTTGGGCCGCATCTGAAAACCCAGAGCCGGCTCCTCCCCTTGATCAAGGGGAGGTGGTTTTCCACTTCACTGTGGAAAAGCGGAGGGGTCCGCTCCGTGGGCACTTTGGGTCGTTCTTTTCCCCAAGCTCCCAGCGCGGGCTTCAACAGGACTTCATCGCTTGGATTTTGGGCTGAATTCGTTCTTTCATTTGAAGGAAACGTCATGGCGAGGAGCCACCACAAAGGTGAAATCTGGTATTGAGGCCGATGGCGACGCGGCCATCTGTTGAATCTGGAAACCCGGAAAAAACAGATGGCTTCGTGCCCCGCGAAGACGGCCCGGTTTGGCTTTGGGCCGCATCTGAAAACCAAACACGGGCGCTTGCTTGCAAGCTGAAGCAACCCCCGTGCCGCAGACAACATTGGCTTAAACTGGGTTAAAACAATCCCAGGTCGTGCGGGGTGTTCTGCCCTTTGTTCTCGTGCAGCTGCTTCATAATGTCAAACAAGCTATTGGGGTTAAAGGGCTTGCCCAGATGGGCATCGAAACCGCCCTCCTCATATTCTTCCCGGATATGGGCGGCAGATGAGGCGGAAAGTGCCACAATGGGCGTATCCTTGTCAAAGGCCCTAATGGCCGTGGTGGCCTCAAACCCGTTCATCACCGGCATTAAGATGTCCATTAAAATAAGGTCGTAATCATTTTCCTTGCAGGCCGCCACGGCATCGGCGCCATTTTCAACGAAATGGGAGGTAATGCGCCATTTGGACAGGAATTTTTTCAGCATTAGAATGTTCACCTTGTTGTCTTCGGCAATGAGCACCTTAATGCCTTCCAATGATTTGGGGCAGCCCTCCTTGCCATCCTCCGTTAATTTCAATTTAACGTCCTTTGGGGGCAGGGCCAACTCCAGATTAAAGAAGAACACAGAGCCCACCCCAGGCTCACTGGTCAGGGCAATGTCGCCACCCATCAAAGCCACCAATTTTTTACTGATGCTGAGGCCCAATCCGGACCCGCCAAATTTTCGGCCAATGTTGGCGTCCGCTTGGGTAAAGGCATCAAAAATGATTTCTTGCTGACTTTCGGATATGCCAATGCCCGTATCCACCACCTCAAAACAAAGCTTCACCGATCGCGCCTTTTTGGACACCATGCTTATGTTCAATGCCACTTCCCCGCGGGGCGTGAACTTTATGGCGTTCCCAATGAGATTGGTCAATATCTGGGTCAACCGGTTGGGATCACCGAACAAAATGGGGGGAATGTTCCTGTCCCTGTTGATCTTGAAACCAATGTTGTTTTCCTGGGCCATGTTGCCGTAGGTGGCCTTTAGGGCATGCAGGCGCTTGTCCAAATGGAAACTGGTGTTCTCCAGGGTTATTTTTCCGCTGTCTATTTTTCCAAAATCAAGAATATCGTTTACCAAGGTCAGCAAATGTTCCGAGGCGTACTTGAGCACGTTGAGGTTCTCCATCTGCTCTTCCCTGGGATGCTCCATGAGCAAGAGATGGGTGGTGCCAATGACCGCATTTAGCGGGGTGCGTATCTCATGGGAGATGGTGCTCAGAAATTCGTCCTTGGCCTTGTTGGAAAGGGTTTCCCTGTCTTTCTCCCGCATCAGCGCCAATTCCGTGCGCTTCTGCGCGCTTACATCGTTAATGGTGCCAATGTACACCTTGGGCTTGCCGTTGAAGTGAAACAATTTTTTAACATTGACCTCAAACCAGTACACTTCCTTGTTCTTGGTCACTTTGAGCACTTCACAGACAGATAGGTCCGCACTTTTAAAAAAAGAGGTGAGGCGCGAATAATCCTCAATGTCAAAATCTTCCAGTTGTTCCCAAAAGGGTCTTCCCAAGGAATCCAGCACCGTTTTTCCGGTGAGCTTCTCCCAGGCGGGGTTCAGGTAGATCCAACGGCCATCCAAATCAACCTCAAAGACCACTTCCTCTATATTGTTCACGGCATTCTCCGCGCGGCGCTTAAAGTTTTCTATTTTAAGGTCGGCATGCTTCTTTTGTTTTTGCTGAATGTCCAGCAACTGTCTGGACTGCCTTTCGGCCCGTTGAAAATTTCGGTAAGACTCGTTCACCAGATGCAGGAAGGGCGCCATACCCTCCAACTGCCTTTGGGTCAATGACAAAGATTCGATCTGTTTACGCAATAATGGATTCCACGCACTATGGGGCATAGGGTATAGGTTTGGGATTTGGGTACGCCAAAGAAAGCAAACCTCGCGTATCTTGGGCCAAATGATCGTTGTAAGCGGATTTTTTTCGGTAAGACCTTCCAAACCCGGGGTGCCCCCAAGTAAAAATGATTTTTACAGATGGCCATGACCCCTGCCCCGCAGATAGTGCACCGCCCGCTACCCAACTGTTTTATGCCAAAAGCAAGAAAACAGCTAAAATTGCCTTGGAAAACCAATGGCTTTGCCCAAAAGAACCTTATTTTAGGGCAATGAACCTTGCGTTTAAAAAATGGGGTCCAAAAGATATTGAAGCCTTGCTCGCCATTGGCCGTAAGACCTTCAAGGACGCTTTTGAGCTGCAGAACAAGGCCGAAGATTTCAAGACCTATATGGATGTCGCCTTCAGTAGGGAGCAGCTCTTGCGCCAACTAAAGGAAAAGGACAGTGCCTTTTATCTGGCCCTCCGGGGAAAGACCCCTTGTGGCTACCTAAAGGTAAACCAGAACGAGGCCCAAACAGACCTGAAGTGGCGGCACGGTATGGAGCTGGAACGCATCTATGTGCTCCAAGAGCACCAAAATATGGGATACGGCCACCAAATGGTGCGCAAGGCCTTGGACCTGGCCATGGCGGCGAACAAGTCCTGCTTGTGGCTGGGGGTCTGGGAAAAGAATCTCCGCGCCATTGCATTCTATGAAAAACTGGGCTTTACAAAATTTGGTTCCCATCCCTACCATATCGGCTCGGACAAACAAACGGATTGGCTCATGAAGTACAATGTGGTATGCGGCCCAAGGGAAACAGAGCGGTAACCCTGGTGGATGGAAACGGCCTTTGACCGAAGTGGAAAGGATCAAAAAGCCCGTGTTTTGCCCGTAGTTCTGGCGCTATGCCTTCAAATTCCATGATGGCGTGGGGCCAAAGCATATTTTTTGCCCCATCTGGGGCTCAATTCTTGTAACCAAAACAAAGACGACCATGAAACACCTTCTATTCCTTACCGCGTTCACCACACTGGCCTTGGCCCTCAACGCCCAGGAAATCCATTTTCCCCCAAAGAACGGCCCTTGGGCCAAAATGGATGCCGAAAAGGCAAAAATGGATCCAGACGCCCTGTTGAAAGCGGTCCAGTTTGCCAAGGAAAATGAATATTCCGGCAGCCGCGACCTTCGCATTGCCATCTTAAAGGGTTTTGAGCGCGAGCCGTACCATGAAATCTTGGGGCCCACCAAGAAAAGGGGAGGCCCCGCAGGAATGATCCTCAAGAACGGCTATCTGGTGGCCTCTTGGGGAGCTACGGACCGTGTGGACATGGCCTTTAGCGTTACCAAGAGTTTTCTGAGCACCGTTGCGGGCCTGGCGGTGGACCACAAGCTCATTGCCAACACAGCGGACAGGGTGGCAAACTATGTGTGGGACGGCACCTTTGGCGGGGAACACAACGGCAAGATCACCTGGACCCAGCTGCTGCAACAGACCTCTGCCTGGTCCGGCACCCTTTGGGGCGTCAAGGACTGGGCCGATCGGCCGCCACGCGAGGGCGGGGTGGACGACTGGAAATTTGAGGCGCCCAAGGCGCCGGGAACGGTCATGGAGTACAATGACGTGCGCGTAAACGTGTTGGCCTACGCCCTTACCCATGTGTGGCGAAAACCCTTGCCCATGGTGCTCAAAGAACAGATCATGGATCCCATTGGGGCCTCTACCACCTGGCGTTGGCACGGATATGGGGACGCTTGGACCGAAATTGATGGCCTACGGATGAAATCCGTGACCGGGGGCGGCCACTCGGGCGGTGGCATTTTTATGACTGCCCAGGATATGGCGCGTTTTGGCCTGCTCTTTTTGAACAATGGTGGCTGGGAAGACAAACAGCCCATCAGTGAAGCATGGATCAAAGAGGCCCTTGCCCCCTCCAAAGCCAATCCCAACTACGGGTATATGTGGTGGTTGAACGAGCAGGGAAACCGGTACTGGGAAAACTTGCCCGAACACTTGTTCTACGCGGCCGGGTTTGGCGGTAACTTCATTGTGGTGGACCAAGAAAGGGGCCTTGTGGTGGTGACCCGATGGCTGGAGCCCAACAAAATGGGCGATTTCATGCGTTTGTTGTACGCGGCTATGCGGTAATGGCATTTATGATGTCGGCGGCACGGTCCAGCGTCTCCGTGGTCTTGGCAAAGCAAAAGCGCAGCTTGCCGTGCTCCCTGCCGTTATGGTTGAAGACCGAGAGGGGAATGGTGGCCAAGCGGTGTTCCTTGATCAACCGCACGGCAAAATCCAGGTCAGGCTCGCCGGTCAGGGCACGGTAATCCATCACCTGGAAATACGTCCCTTGTGAGGGCACGGCGGTAAACCGGGAGGGCGCCACGGCTTCCAGGAAATAATCGCGCTTTTCCTGATAAAAACGGTTCAGCTCCAAATAGGCCTTCGGCGACCCCAAGTAGTTGGCCACGGCCCATTGCATGGGGTGGTTCACACAGAACACGTTAAACTGGTGCACCTTGTTAAAAATGTCCATCAGTTCCTTGGGCCCCGCCATATAGCCCAATTTCCAGCCCGTGACATGAAAGGTCTTGCCAAAGGAGGCGCAGATGAGACTGCGCTGTGCCAGATCCGGGAAGCGGCAAGCACTTTCGTGGTCTGCACCGTCAAAGACCATGTGCTCATAGACCTCATCGCTCAGCAGCAAAACGTCGGTACCCTTTAAAAGCGTTTGCAATTGTTCCATGTCCGAGCGGTTCAACACCCTCCCGGAGGGATTGTGGGGCGAGTTGATGATCACCATGCGGGTCTTGGCCGTGAGGCTTTCCGCCAACCGCTTCCAGGGCACGCCAAAATCTTGGGTATCCAAGGGCACGGGCACCATTTTGCCCCCTGCCAGCGTAATGGCGGGCGCATAGCAATCGAAAGCGGGTTCCAGCACAACGACCTCTTCGCCGGGGTGCACAAAGGCCATAATGGCCGTAAAGAGGGCCTGGGTGGCCCCTGCGGTAACGGTGATCTCCGTCTCCGGGTGGTAATGGTGGGCATGACGGGCCGCAATTTTTTCTGAAATCCGTTCCCTCAAGGGCAAAATGCCCTGCATGGGGGCATACTGGTTATGCCCTTTCTTCATGGCATCTGTGACCAGGGAGAGCAGTTCCCCATTTGGCGCAAAGTTGGGAAAGCCTTGGGAGAGGTCCACAGCGTTGTACTGCCGGGCCAGGGCGCCCATCTTGGTGAAAATGGTGGTGCCCACCTCTGGCAATTTCGGTTCAATGCTCTTCATGCTCCTTTAAATGCTCAATGACCTGTTTTAGGCATAGGGCCAAGTTTTTGTTCACTTCCCGTTCCCAAAACCGGAACACCGTATATCCCAGTTCCTCCAATTTGGCGTTCACTTCCCTGTCCCTTTGGATATTGCGCTCTATCTTGGGAATCCAGAACTTTCGGTTGCTCTTGATCCTTTTCTTGCGCTCCTGCCAATCATAGCCGTGCCAGAACTCCCCATCTATGAAAATGGCCGTGCGGTACTTTTTTAGGACGATGTCTGGCTTGCCTATCAATTTTTTATAGTCAATGCGGTAGCGATACCCCTCTGCCCAAAGGGCCTTCCTGAAAGCAAGCTCCGGCTTGGTGTTCCTGCCCCGGATCTTGGACATGATCTTGGAACGCTGGGGCGTGGTGTAAAAACCGGATTCCTCGTTGAAGCGCGGTACCTTTATGGGTTCTTCGGAATACGTTTTGGCCATGATCCCAAGGTACAAAAAAACCCAAACTCCCTGGGGGAATTTGGGTTCTGATGCTGTGTTTGCCCCAGCTATCCCTTTACACTGGCACTGAGGTACTCGCGGTTCATGCGGGCAATGTTCTCCAGTGAGATGCCCTTGGGGCACTCCACTTCGCAGGCACCGGTATTGGTGCAGTTCCCAAAGCCTTCAATATCCATTTGCCGCACCATGTTCAAGACCCTGTCCGTGGCCTCTACCTGCCCTTGCGGGAGCAGTGCAAACTGCGATACCTTGGCAGAGGTAAAGAGCATGGCACTGGCGTTTTTACAGGCGGCCACACAGGCCCCGCACCCAATACAGGTAGCGGCATTGAAAGAGGCGTCCGCGGCCTCTTTTTCAATGGGAATGGCGTTGGCGTCCACCGGGCGGCCAGAGGTGTTCACGGAAATGTAGCCCCCAGCCTGTTGTATGCGGTCAAAGGCGCTGCGATCTACGATCAGGTCCTTTACCACCGGGAAGGCCTTTGCCCTCCATGGCTCTATGACAATGGTGTCCCCATCGTTAAAACTGCGCATGTGCAACTGGCACACGGTAATGCGGCTGTCCGGCCCGTGGGGCCTTCCGTTGATCATTAGGGAACAGGTGCCACAAATGCCCTCACGACAATCATGATCAAACTCCACGGGCTCTTCGCCCTTGTTGATCAATTCTTCGTTCAGGACATCCAGCATTTCCAAAAAGGACATATCGCTTTCTATCCCATCCAGGGTATAACTCACCATACTTCCCTTTGTTTTGGCACTCTGCTGTCTCCAGATTTTCAAAAAAAGTTTCATAGCTCTATTTTTTTATCGTTCTGTGGTAAAACCCTTGGTCCGCGTCCTTGCTACTTGTAGCTACGGGTCTTAACCTCAATGTTTTCATAGTTCAACTCCTCCTTGTGCAGCACGGCCTTGCTGGGCTCTCCCTTGTATTCCCAGGCGGCCACATAGGTAAAATTCTCATCGTCTCGCAGCGCCTCGCCCTCTGGGGTCTGGTATTCTTCCCTAAAATGGCCTCCGCATGACTCGTTACGTTCCAGGGCATCTTTGGCGAACAGCTCCCCAAGTTCAAGGAAATCGGCCACACGGCCCGCCTTTTCCAGTTCTTGGTTCTTGGCATCGGCACTGCCGGGCACGTTCACGTTTTCCCAGAAATCGGCCCGTAGGGCGGCGATCTCCTCCATGGCGGCTTTTAAGTCCTTGGCATTTCTGGCCATACCGCATTTGTTCCACATGATCTTGCCCAATTTTTTGTGGTAGTGGTCCACGGAGTGCTTGCCCTTGGCGCCCATCAGTTTTGCAATGCGGTCCTTGACGTTCTTCTCGGCCTCCTCAAATTCCGGGGACTCGGTAGAAATGGCCCCGGTCCGTATATCCACGGAAAGGTAGTCACCAATGGTGTAGGGCAGCACAAAATAACCATCTGCAAGTCCCTGCATCAAGGCAGATGCCCCCAGGCGGTTGGCCCCGTGATCGCTAAAATTGGCCTCTCCGGCCGCATAACAACCGGGAATGGTGGTCATTAGGTTATAGTCCACCCACAATCCGCCCATGGTGTAGTGCACCGCGGGGTAGATCATCATTGGGGTCTTGTAGGGGTTTTGGTCCACAATTTTCTCGTACATCTGGAAGAGGTTGCCGTATTTGGCCTCCACCACTTCCTCGCCCAGTTGCCTTACGGTATCGTCACTGGGGTTTTTCATTCCCGAGGTCAGTGCCTTTTCGCGGCCGTAGCGCATGATGGCGGCACTGAAATCCAGGTAAACGGCCTCTCCGGTCTTATTGACGCCATAACCGGCATCGCAACGCTCTTTGGCAGCACGGGAGGCCACGTCCCTGGGCACCAAGTTCCCGAAAGCCGGGTACCTGCGCTCCAAGTAGTAATCCCTGTCCTCTTCGGCCAGTTCGGTGGGCTTCAGTTTGCCCTCGCGTATGGCTTGGGCGTCTTCCAATTTTTTGGGCACCCAAATGCGCCCGTCGTTCCGGAGGGATTCGGACATCAATGTCAACTTGGACTGATGGTCTCCCGAGACGGGGATGCAGGTGGGGTGTATCTGCGTAAAGCAGGGATTGGCAAAATAGGCTCCGCGCTTGTGGGCCTTCCATGCGGCCATGACATTGGCGCCCATGCAATAGGTGGAAAGGAAGAAGAGGTTTCCGTATCCACCGGTGGCCAACACCACGGCGTGGGCCGAATGTCTTTCAATCTCTCCCGTGACCAGGTTTCGGGCAATGATGCCGCGTGCCTTGCCATCGACCAAGACCAAATCCAACATTTCGTGGCGGGTATGACTCTTGATCTTGCCCCGCTGTATCTGCCTGTTCATGGCCGCATAGGCCCCCAAAAGCAATTGTTGCCCGGTCTGCCCTTTGGCGTAAAACGTTCGGGACACCAGTACGCCTCCAAAGGAACGGTTGTCCAACAGGCCACCGTACTCACGGGCAAAGGGAACCCCTTGCGCCACGCACTGGTCAATGATGTTGGTACTCACCTCGGCCAAACGATACACGTTGGCTTCCCGGGAACGGTAATCGCCCCCTTTTACGGTATCGTAGAACAGGCGGTACACACTATCACCGTCCCCTTGATAGTTCTTGGCGGCGTTTACACCGCCCTGGGCGGCGATGGAGTGCGCACGCCGGGGCGAATCTTGATAGCAAAAGGTCTTTACGTTGTAGCCCAGTTCTGCCAAGGTGGCGGCGGCGGAACCTCCCGCAAGGCCGGTGCCCACGACAATGACATCAATGTTCCGCTTGTTGGCGGGGTTCACCAGGTTTATCTCGTTTTTGTGTCGGGTCCATTTCTCGGCCAAGGGGCCTTTGGGGACCTTAGAATCCAATACTCCCATAATTAGTGTGTTATTGGGTTAAGGTGATGGTATATGGCGATGAAGGCAAACCCAAGGGGAATGACGATCGCAAATGCTTTGGTAAATACTTGTATGCCGGCACTGTACTTGTTGTTGAGGCCCATGGTCTGGAAAGACGAGGCAAACCCGTGCAAGAGATGCAGGCTGAGCAGGGCGAAGGAGATCACATAGAGCACCACGCGCCAGATCGGCTCAAATTTCTCCACGGTCTCGGCATAGTACCGGGTGGGGTCTTCCGGCTTGGCCTCAATGTACTTATAGGCCATTTCGTGCACCCAGAAATCGTACATGTGCAGGCCAATGAAGGCCAGTACCACAGCGCCGGATATGATCATGTTCCGGGAGACCCAAGGGGCATTGGCACCCCCATCGAACTTCACGTACTTCACGGAACGTGCCTTCCTGTTCTGGACCTCCAAAATAAAGCCCACCACAAAGTGGATGATGACACCAGCGATCAAAATGGGCTGCAGCACGTACTGCACCAAGGGATTGTAACCCATAAAGTGCGACCAGGAGTTAAAAACATCGGGGGCAATGACCGATGTGATGTTGATGGTGAAGTGCTGCGCCAAGAAGAACACCAAAAACAATCCCGACAGGGCCATGACTACCTTACGGGCTATAGAAGACTTCATCAATCCGCTCATTATTTAAAATTTTTGTGTTAACAAATTTACGGCACGCCAGGGTCTCAGACAACCTTTTGTTTCGTTTTCGCTTCTATTTAGACCCATTTTGATCGGACGCTAAAAACTTGTTTAACCATTGCCTTGGGAAAGGTTGCCAAGCGGCCAAAAACTTAAACGTTTTTACATGGCAGCCTCTTTTTACACCTGCCCACCAAGGTACTTTAAAAAAAAGTTCCGGGCCAAAGCCGCAGGTAAACCAACCTAAAAACCTATGGAGCATCCTTTAAAATGTCCCCTTGTTGCGCTTAAACAACGTGATGGCGATCGGTTCTCGGCGATAAAACCTATTTTTAGCCCACTTAAACATAACCTGGTTTTCATGGACATTGCCCTTCTTTCCGTGAGTATGAACGTCTATTCCACCAAACGTATTGCGGAAGAGGCACAACTTTCCGGCCACTATGTGGAACAGGTGGACCACACCAAATGCGCGGTACTCTTGGGCGAGGGCAAGCCCAAGATCTTTATGGACGGAGAGGACATTACCCACGCCTTTGATGCCATTGTGCCGCGGATAGGCACCAAGGTGAGCCGGCACGGGGTGGCCATTGTGAAGCAATTTGAGATGAACGGCATTTTTAGCACGGCCAAGGCAATGGCCATAGACCGTGCCCGCAACAAGGTACGGGCACTGCAGATCCTGTCCCGCAAGGGCCTTCCCATTCCCCGGACCCTGTTTTCCATAGACCCCGGCTCCCTGGACCGGCAATTGGATATTTTGGGCGGTGCCCCGCTGATCATAAAGATACAGGAGGGTACCCAAGGCATGGGCGTTATCTTGGCAGAATCCATAAAATCTGCCAAGAGCATCTTGGAGACCTTCTACAAAATGAACGCCAACATGCTGTTGCAGGAGTACATTGCGGAGAGCAACGGGCAGGACATCCGTGCCATTGTGGTGGGGCAAAAGGTAGTGGCCAGCATGCGGCGGAGCTGCCAAGTAGGCGATTTTCGCTCCAACATGCACCGCGGCGGAAGTGCGGAGGCGGTGATCCTTACCCCAAGGCAACGTTTCCTGGCCCTGAACGCCACCAAGCACTTGGGCCTGGGCGTAGCCGGCGTGGACATGATCGTCTCCAAAAAAGGACCACTGCTCCTTGAGGTGAACGCTTCCCCCGGATTGCAGGGCATAGAGACCGCCACCGGGGTGAACGTGGCCGGCGAAATCATAAAATTTTTGGAAAAAAATGTTCGACGTAAGGGAAAATAAGACCATTTTGGTAAACGGGCAGGCCGTGGCGCCGGGAAAGCACAAAAGTCTGAGCATTCCCATAGACCGGCTGCCCACGGGCACGTTGATAGACATACCCGTTTATGTCTTCAACTCCAAAAAGCCGGGCCCGGTGCTCTTGGTCCAGGCAGGCCTGCACGGCGATGAGATCAACGGTATTGAGATCGTAAGACGTATGCTGCAGCAGAAGGAGTTTTATCCCGAAGCAGGGGCCGTCATTGCGGTTCCCGTGCTCAATGTTTTTGGGTTCATCCATTTCTCCCGCGAAGTGCCGGACGGAAAGGATGTGAACCGCAGCTTTCCGGGCAACAAGCGTGGCTCCCTGGCAAGCCGCATCGCGGGCCGGTATCTGAACGAAGTGGTGCGGCAAGCGGATGTGGCCATTGACCTGCACACCGGTGGGGCACAGCGACACAATTATCCGCAGGCCCGCTATACCGAAAACGATGCGCAAAGCAAGGCCCTGGCCGCGGCCTTTAAAGCCCCACTTGCCTTTCCCTCCAAACTGATCAAGGGATCTTTTCGCAACGCGGCCCACAAACTGGGCATACCCACCGTGGTCTATGAGGCAGGGGAGAGCATGCGCTTTAACACCTTTGCCATAGCGCAAGGGGTGAGCGGCATCAAAAACGTGATGCATTACCTGAACATGACCACCGGAGCGGCCGGATCCCAAGGGAAACCGGATACCATGTACCTTTTGAAACGAAAATGGCTGAGGGCCCCTACGGCCGGCATGTTCATGCCCGTCATTGAAAATGGGCAGGCCGTAAAAAAGGGGGAGGTTTTGGGCCAGGTATCGGACACCTACGCCCTCAGGACCAAAGAAATCCGGGCACCCTTTGACGGCATTGTCATCTGCATTAACCAGACCGCGGTGGTAAATCAGGGAGATGCCATTTTTCACCTTGGAAGCCCTTAGTTGCGCTACGGCCGTTATGGGTAGTGCCCTGTGCCATGGCGAATGGGCGAAAAGGCTGGTGGGCAGCACCGGCCTTCTTGAAAGGGCCATTCCATAAAATGACCGGGCTGCGCCTACCCACTGGTTTTTCCCCTCACTGTGCTTCCCGGCCCGGGAAGTGAAAAAGATGCAGATGGACAACCCTGGTAAGCTCACGTAACAGATAAATTATTTCAGCATTTTTCTATGGGAAAATTTATCCTTTCAGCTATGGATGGATTGTGGAAAAACCACCTTGTTTGGGTACACCACCATCATTTGGAGGGGCCGCTCCGGGGCAGGGGAATTGTTTTTGAACCCAAAATATGCATTAGACTTTCGTCATGAGGGTTCAAAGCCCAAGAAAATCAAGACTTTTGCGATGGAGGCACCCGCCCGAATGTACCATTCGGTACCGGCGGGTAGCCATCGCTAAGGTGATTGAGCAAAAGTCAGTGCAACGATTGATTTTGCAGGGATTTGCAGCCGTAATAGCATTTCTAGTGCATATTCTGGGTTGAATGTTGTTCTATTCTTCCCAAAGCCCAGGCGATGGCCTCTTCAAGGTCGTTGAACTGCCTCAGGGAATCCTTGAAGAAAATCTGTTCCAAAAACTTGTTTGGCAGACTGCCCTTGGTGCTTCCCACGGTGCAGAAATAAGCGATCTGAGCCCGGTTGATGTAAAACTTGAGCCAGTCCGTTGGGGCCACGGAATAGGTGTTTACACGGTTGGAAATATAGGCGATGACACCATCTTCCCCGTACCGTTTCTTGGCCACCTCTACGGCCTTTTTTGCCATGGGCCACTGAAAGACAACACCTTCCTTTATCTCTGAAATGACCAATTGATCAAAAAAATAGAACACCCCAAACTCAAACTCCCAAACCTCACGGATGTTTTTAAAATATGGTATGTCCTTTACGTTTTTCATACTGATCTGACCCATGTTGCCCCAGCCTTTCCAAGTTATGGAATTTATGGCAAACAGAATATAAGATAACCACTACAAAAACCCCTGAACTTTATTACATAAATCAATTGGATTCCATATTGGCCAACTGTATTTCCAGGGCTTTGGTGGAAAGCTGCACCTCCCTAAGGGAAAGCAATAGGGACAGCATAAGGAACAGCAGGCTGCCGCCAAAGACCACATTGGCCCAAAAACCGACCTCCACGTAAATGAGGAACATGGTGATCGCGGAGAGCAAAAAGCTCAAGATGGCGCTGGCCTGCATGTTTTTGATGATGATCAACCTTCTACGGAGCTGAAAAATCTGCCGTTCCAAGGGCTGTGAGGAAGACTCCCTGTACTTTTCGTACAATTGCCTGATCAAAGCGGCAATGGCCAGATACCGGGCATTGTAGGCCAACATGGTCAAAGAGATGGCCGGGAACAAGAGCGCGGGAATGCTTAGGGTAAGTTCCATAAAAGGCTATTTGTTTTCTTTACGGTTAGTTTTTGGTACGATGTTCTTGGTGTTTACCAAATAAACGTTGTTGCGGTCCACCACCATCAAATGCTCCGTATCCACAGGAAAAATATCATAAGAATCGCCCTCAAAAAAAATCGAGGGCCTTTGTTTTGAAAGCAAAGGGTGCAAACCCCCGCCACCGTTTCCGTCCGTGGCAAAGGCAAAAACAGGTCGTTCATCGTAGTCATCGGCGGCGGTTGTAAGCGCCAACATGCCATTGGGAAGATACTCCAGGTCTGAAAAGTTCCAATGGCCCGTGCCCTTCAACTCGGGTGGCCTTTGCCAGTTGGCCCCTCCATCATCCGTAAAATGGAGCTGGCCGCCCATTCCTCCCAAAAAACCCGTTTTTCCATCCTTGAAGGCAATGGAGTTGAGCGGTGGCCCGGGGCTTGCTGTTGTAAACACCGTTTCCCAAGTGCTGCCGCCATCCACGCTCTTATGGGCAAGGCCCTGTTGGGTGACAATGAACGCCGTATGGGGATGGGGCAAACTGATATCCGATATCGCGGTGGAATCTTTTTCCAATCCCTTGGTGGCCATGACATCCCAGTGCACGCCACCGTCCACGGTCTTTAGCAACAACGGCCGCTGCGGTGCCCCATAGGTGCTATGGACGCCGGCCGCAAAACCTATGTCGCCGTTAAACCTTATCTTGTAAAGGGTAAGCTCCCCTTCCCCCAAGCCTTCCAGGGTCTTCAGTGGCAGGGCCTTCCAATTTTTTAGCTCGGCATCACTCTTTAGGATAAAAGGGGTCTCCCCTACGGCAAAGGCACCCTCCTTGCCAAGGGCCACGCTGTGCAACATATTGGCATAGCGGGACAGCCGGAGCTCTTCCCAATTTAGGCCACCATCTGCGGTGGTCCCAATGCGCAGGCCCGCGCCCCCAACAAGCACCCCTTTTTGGGGATTTACGAACGCGGCCGCGTTGTAGAGGTGGAAGCCGGTGTGTTCAATGTGGTGCACCAACTGGGCCTTGTTGCCCAGTGCGGTATTGTCAAAGCTCTGGGGTGAAAAGGATATGGTGCTTTTTTCCATTTCCGAAAACCGAGCCACTTCCTCCACGGGCAAAAAGCCTTTTGTCATTTGGGGTGTGCCCGCGCAGCCTAAGGTTAGGGTGGCGAAAAGAATGGGGCCAAAAAAATGTAAAACCACCTTTTTTTTACTCATAGGTTAAGCTGCTGGTTTGGTTGGCGGTGGGAAAATTGCTTGGCACGGCCTGTGTAACCCTGCCCGTTGCCGCCCACTCGGTGCCCCGGAGCATGGTGGTCATAAAGCCCACGCAGGCCACGGAATAATCGGCATGGCCCATGATATTGTGAAAAATGCGGCCCTTGCCATAACGCAGCACCATCAGGGCGGGTTCATGGCGTCCGGTGCCCTTGTTCCTGGGGTCGTCATAGGCTGTGGCCAGCACTTCCATGTCCGTCGCCGGGCCCCTGAGCTTATTGTAGAGTTCGTCCTTGGTGTGCATCCAACGTTGGGGCAGGTCCTTGGTAATGGGATGTTCCGTATTTCGCAACATGACCTGGTAGGCGGTCTGCGGCCCATGGCCGCCGCCTGGACCCGCCGTGGTATCGCGCACCATTTCACCGGCATCATTATAATAGACATAGGGCCCGTCCTTTTCGCTACGGTCGCCCCAACCGCCAAGGCCTATCATTTTATTGTAGGCCTCCCATTTTGGAAAGGAATTGTTGGCGGCGTGAAACACCACCAGGCCCCCGCCATTTTCCATATAGGCCTCAAAGGCCTTTTGGGTTTGCACGGGCCAGGGGGCCGCGTTCCATCCAAAATTGGAGATCACCACATCATACGACTTGAAGTCGGGATGAAAATCAGGGTCGGCCCGGGGATCTTCCAAGGCAATGGTGGTCTGCATGTCTTCCAGGGGATATTGGGCTATGTACTCCGCCCCTTTCCAAGTATAGCCGGAGCGTGCCACATCCACGGCGAAAAGCCCCGTGCCCTCTAGGTGCTCTTTGAGCATGGCGGTGACCTTGGGCCATTGCACATGGTTGTTCTGGCCATCCACGATAAGTACGCGCAACTTTTCGCTGGTTGGTTGGGACAGGGCCGGCGCAGCTGTGATGAGCAACACTAAGGCAAATACTGTAAAGCTGTTCTTGGAAATCATTTGTTTGTTCTTTACCATCTATGTGGAAAGTTACACAATCCCGTTTTCAGGTACAAGCCCATGGCCAAATATGTCCTTGTCCTTCCCTGACCGGCCTTCTGCCGGGAAATGAGATGCTCCCTCAAAGACTTGTATGGAACAAGGAAAGGCACCAAGGCCGTTGCGGTAAATGGCAAGGCTCACATACCCGTTTTCCGGCCACCCATTCCATTGACCAGAGGTGGCCAATTCCCCAATGAACCCAAAAAAACTCTTGAACAACTTTGATGGCCTTAAAAACGGGGCATCCGCTAAGTGCCTAGGGTACGTGCCTGATCGACAAACAACACCATTGTCCCATTTCACAACAACAATGTCCTTTCCTCCCAACAAACTTTGGGTCTTTACGAGCTTCTAGCATTACATTGGTCGAAGTTTTGTGCATTTGAACGAAAATAAATGCATTTGAACGAAGAGCAAACACTAACCAAATGTTCTCCACAAATGAAGAATTTATCTGAATTCTTTTTCAGTTTTGTTGTATTTGAACGATTTACTCCCGTATGGGCACCATCGGTGCAAGCTTATGGCAATCCCCGTTGGAACGTCTTTCTTTTAAAAAGGAACAGTTGCTTTTCCAAAGCTGACGGTGATGCCTTTTTGACAAAACGCTTCGGATGGTTCAAAACCCTATTCTTATGGGTACAGGCCATATCCCTTATTAATGTAGGAACCAAAGTCCGTGCAGGCCTCGCAGATGCAGCTTGGATAAATTTGGGGAGAGTACACCATGGGTCCCCTAGCACCACTGCGGCCAACGGAAATGGTATTGATGGCGGTGATGCCGGTGCAGCAAAAGCGGGCATCCAATTCCTTAATGAACCAAAGAATCTGGCAGACAGCATTGATTTCCCAAGACTTGAACCATTTGTTGGGCACTTGTGGTACGTGCCTGATCGACAAACATCATCTTTCTCCAATTTCGCAACAACTTTGTCTTTTCGACCCAACAAACTTTGAATTGCTTCGATTGCTGCCTTTACATTCGTCGAAGTTTAGTGCATTTGAACGAATAGATGTGCATTTGAACCTGACATAAACACGAACCAAATTTCCCCCGAATATGAAGAATTTATCTGGATTCTTTAGGAACGTTTGCTACTCCTCCTTTTCAAGAGATGTTTTTCTTACCAGTAGCCAACCTGATGTTAGCAACAACTCAAAACCTTGGAGCCGCAAGCAAAGTTCTCATAAGATGTCAGGAAATTCATTAAAAGCTGATGTTTCCTCCATGGGAACGGCAACAACCTTTTTACAATCTACCAGGAAAACTGAAAACGGAGTTGCCGATCGCAAGAACCTAAAGGACAACTTTAAAAATATAAAAGATTTGAGCTTAACCAATAGTAACTCCTACAAACCTGGACAAGAAAAAAGACCTTACATTCTACGGTTGTCTCTAGGGGATTTAACTAAAGTTACATCGCTCATAAAAACAAGCTCATATACTATCCTTTGTGATAAAAAACTATCTATTATGACAAATATTTCAACAGATTTCCGGCATGTACTTGCGATTATATGCCTTGGTCTTTTGACCTTTTTATCTTCTTCTTGGTCGCTACAGGCGCAAGTAGAGGTGCAATCTTCCCACAACAGTAGTGGTTACACTACGGAGGGAGAGTATGTAGTTTGTCACAGGGTCCGTGTTGTAAATAATGGGACAACCGACTTATGTAGTCCACAAATTATAAACAATTTAATTGGATCTAGCCCTAGGTATCCATCCATATTAAGGATAGAGGCCATAAGTTTGAGTGGATCTGGTTTCAACAATTCGGATTTAGGTGTTTTTGGCACTGCTAGCCCAAACGGTGCCGCCATAGATCCCACAACGACTAAATGTATAGCTCCTAACCAAGCGATCACATTAAATTTTAGAGTGTACTTAGATCCTACCGTTCCCGGCATAGGCGACGGTAACACCTTTACCCATGCCACATCGGTTTCAGGAATAGACGATAATGGTGCAGGTACCACGCTCAACGATTCGGACAACTATACCACACAAACCTTAACACGTTCCAATGTGATCTTGGGCTCCGCAATGCAGGCCTACCAAGCCGGGGTAGCCGTAAACAATAATGCCACCTTGGATGTAAATCTAGATGGCACCTACGATTTCACCTATAGGGTAACCATTGGTAACTATCAAAATAACAGCGGAACCGGAATTAACGCCACAGGTATCCAATTTACGGACAACTTCAATCACTTGTTCAACTTTCTACCAATCAATTCAATTTCGGTTACACCCTCGGCAGGAGGAAACCTTACCCATAATCCAAACTTTAACGGAGGGGCTACCACCATAGGAGGTGCTAGCGTAGCTCCAGATATTGATTTGGTCACAAATGGCACTTTGGCCCCTGATCAAACCGATTACGTGGAAATTGTTCTTAACGTAGGTCCTATAAACGAAAGTCAGATCAATGTAAATAGATTTACAACTGGTACAGTATCTGCCAACCAAGATGTTTTGGGCAATAGGGTTACCGAGGGATCGGTTCATGGTTTGGATCCAGAACAAGGAAACTCACGAGGACCGGCAGATGCTTGTGGAGGCGGTGTCGGTGTCCGTTTTGGATATGCAGGTGCTTTAAATGCCACAAAAACCTTGACGAACACGGTTCAGGCGGCCAGTGGTATCGCTGGAAACTATGATTTGTCTTACCGTATTTTGGTAGAGGCAGATGCGGCAAACGACATTGACTTGAAACGCTTGTCTGCCATTGATGATTTGGCCGGTAATTTTGGCCCCAACTTCATAGGGGTGGTAAGCGGCCCCAACGTAACCAATATTGATGCCGATTCAGCTCCAAATGCCAATACAAATTATGATGGTGGTACGGGCAACGGAACCGGAAGTGGCATTGACCTATTGGCCGGTTCCCAAGCAGATATTTTAAGTCCTGGCCAAAGTTTTGTAATTACCTACACTGTAGAAGTTTCTTTGATCGGTGCTCCAAATCCTTTGGTCAATCAAGTACTGGTCAGCGCGGCAAACACAAGTGATGAACAGGTAAACGACGTAAATGACTCAGAAGATTTCAATTTTGACGATCCTGATGGTGACGGTCTGCTTGCCTCGGATGATTTGGATGATGATAATGATGGTATTTTGGATGTGGATGAATGCAATACCATTTTTCCTCCAGTGACCGTAGATTTGACCTCGTCCAATTCAAACTACGACGCAAACGGTGCCGGAACCGATGGTGTAGGTGCTTTCAACACCTATCAAAATGCTACGAGCTTTCAGGGCCAACCCGTAGATGTAAGACTTACGGTGCTCAGAAATTCAGACCCCTCCAGGTTGAGGCCCATTATTTCTGGTATCAATTCCGGTGGTTTCTATTTCCCCATTTCATTGCAAGGATCGACCAGCGATGCTTGGGTTGAAATGTCGATGGAATTTTTCTTGGCAGGAACCACAACCCCAATTAACGTTCCCGTAGCCTTGACATTTATTGATATTGACGATACCGGCGTAGATGAAACGGTCGAGTTTCTTGCGGATAACGTAATTGGATATACCCTGTCGCAAACACCTGCTTCTGATATTATCGTTGATACGGGAATCACTACCTCGGCCCTGGGTGATACCGGCGACTATATTCGTTTTAGGGGCGGCGACAGTGGTACGCCCAACGCCCAAAACAATTGGGTGACGGCAAATTTGGTGCAAAGTGATCGCATTGTTTTTTCCTTGAGAAAAAGAAATTCGGCTACCGGGTATTCTTTTGATGATTCCGCCTTTGCCGACCCTGCCCAAGAAACCAATGTATCAGGTAGCGATTGCGACATTGATGGAGACGGCATTCCAAACCATTTAGACACCGACAGTGATGAAGACGGTTGTGCCGATGCCATAGAAGCAGCAGGTACTTTTACAACCGCAGACCTTGCAGGAAATGGTGGCCTTAGCGGTGCGGTTGACGCCAATGGTGTTCCAGTGGCGGCAGGCGGGGGCCAAGCAAGTACGGCTGCCGTGTTAGACGATACTGTTAGTTCGGCTTGTGCTGCGACTGGTCCCTGCGGGCCCGCAATCTCCCCGGACATCGACCTTAACCAGGTACCTACTGGCAATGTGGGTTTTCAGTTCACCAGCCCCAGCGGCTCGAACGGTGCCGACGGTTTACCGGTCATTCTTGATGGCATTACCGTTAATGGTGAAGCCTATACCGAACTGGTGACCCCCGACGCCATTGCCTATTCTTTTGCCAACCCTGATACCAACAAAAATGTGGTCACCGATGGTAACATCAACATCATTGGCAGTGCAGCCGATGGTGAGCCTTCCTTTGCCCCCTTGGTTTTGGCCCAGGCACAAGACCGTGATATGAACAACATCCTAAAATTGGATGCCAATACCGTTTTGGGCGATTTTGTTGACAATTTTTACACCAACCCGATCTTTATTTCTGCTGACCGATATGCGGTAGCCACCGAAAGGGGCGGCAACAACAGCTCTTCCATGCAGGCTTTGGATGCCTCGGGCACCCCCATAGGCAACACGGTACAGAGCATCAATGGCGTCAATTACGGCCCCACCGGTATGGCCAACGGAAACGGCCAGGCCATTGAGGCCACGGTATGGCCCTTGACCGCCTTTGGTCTGGCCCCGGGCACCGAAATTTACGGTATTCGTTACACCCAAGAACAAAATGGCGATGGTGCAGACGGAAAGGTGTTCGTAATCCGAAACGCATCCGCTACCGGTACGTGTTCCATTTTACCCGAAAATGACAACTTCAGTACCTCGCCTATTAACGGACTCACAGGAGGCACTACCCCCAGTGTGTTTGATGACAACGGCAACGGCGCCGATGTCGCAAATGGCACCCCTGCCAACGATGCCAATGTCGATGATAACATTTCGATCGTGGCCGACGGCGGACTCACAGGGGTTACCATAAATAGTGACGGTACCTTGAACATACCCGCCAACACCCCGGCCGGAACCTATGACATTAGCTATGAAATTTGCTTGGCCGTTGACAATGCCGTTTGTGGTACCGCCATCGCTACCGTAAGCATAGAAGCCGATACCGATGGTGACGGTATTCCTGATAGTGCAGATTTGGACGATGACAACGATGGTATCCCGGATACCGAAGAACTCAATTGTTCAGGTTTCGTAGAAATTAATGGTGCCGATTTTGGTTTTTTACCTTCAACAAATAATAATTCGGGAACGGTTGACATAAGTGCAAATTTTGGTTATCCAACAGGTAGTATTTTGGTGACCGTTGTTAATGGTGACACCAATTCAAGTAATGGTTTTAATGTGACAAATGGGGGATTATCCGATAAAACCACCTTTACGTTTTCGGGTACTGTTCCGGTTAAGTTAAGACCACAACATGGTTCTATTATTACTGGTGCAGCAGGTATTAGAGATGGTATTTTCTCTGAGGACTCAAGCATCTATGCCTTTACTGGAAGTTTGGTTACGGGTTACACCTCAACTATTGTTGGCAATGATTATTATGCATTAAAAGGTGCCGGTGCACCAAGCAATGCCGGTAGTATTATTTGGGAATCGGTAGGTTTTGCAAAGTCTGTCTCTTTTTATTCAACTTCAATTACCGCCCAAACAAATAATATTTGGTTATCTGTTTGTGCGCCATTGGACACTGATAATGATGGAACACCCGATGCATTTGACTTGGATTCCGATAACGATGGTATTCCAGATGTCGTTGAAGCCGGTGGAACGGATAATGACGGTGACGGCATCATCGACGGATTTACCGATGCCAACAACGATGGATTGGATGATAATACGGCAACGACCCCACTGCCCAACCCCGACTCTGACGGTGATGGTATTGTTGATGTGTTGGACTTGGATTCCGATAACGATGGTATTCCAGATGTCGTTGAAGCCGGTGGAACGGATACAGATGGAGACGGTGTAATTGATGGTTTCACGGATGAAGACAATGACGGTCTTGCGGATAGCGTTGACCCTGTTGGGCCAGCCACTGCGGGAACGCCATTGGAGAACCCTGATTCAGATGGTGATGGCATTCCAAATGTGTTGGACCTTGATTCTGATAACGACGGGATCACCGATGTTACCGAAGCCGGTGGCACCGATGCCGATGGCGACGGACGTATAGACGGCTTTGCCGATGCCGATAACGATGGCTTCGCGGATAGCGTGGATACCGATGACAACAATACCCCCGCTCCTTTGGATGGTACGGGAACGGCATTGCCCACCGAAGATTTCGACGGCGATGGTGTACCTAACCATCTGGATGTGGATTCCGATAACGATGGTATCACCGATACTACCGAAGCTGGAGGCGTGGACGCTGATGGCGACGGACGTATTGACGGCTTTACCGATGCGGATGGCGATGGGTTGGACGATGCCACGGCAGCGACCCCGTTACCCATCCCGAACTCCGACGGCAATGCCAACGACGGTCCCGATTATTTGGACATCGATGCCGATGATGATGGTATTCCAGACAACATCGAGGCACAGTCCACCGTGGGCTACCTGGCCCCTAGCGGCAACGATGCCGATGGCGATGGTCTGGACGATGCCTACGACACCGATAATGGTGGCACGGCAGTAGTCCCTGTGAACACGGATGGTGCTGACGAACCGGATTATTTGGATACCGATTCGGACAACGATGGTCTTACGGATGTAGTGGAAGCCAATAGAGGCACCTTCACGGGAACGGATACCGACGGCGATGGTTTGGACGATGGTTTTGAAGGTGCAGATGTTAATGATCCAACCGATGTCAACGATGAAATCAATGACCCAACGACCTTACCAAATGCAATAGGCGGCAATGAAGTGGATTATAGACAACAACCGGATAGCGATGGTGATGGTATTCCTGATAATATCGACCTGGATGACGATAATGATGGTATTCCTGATGCCGTTGAAAACGGAGGGAATGATCCTTTAAATGATACCGATGGCGATGGTATCCCAGATTATTTAGATACAGATGCCCCAGGGTTCTTGGATGAAAACGGCGATGGTATCGATGATAATTTTGATAATGACGGCGACGGCATCATAGACCAATTGGACTTGGATTCTGATAATGATGGTATTCCAGATGTTATTGAAGCGGGTGGCCTTGATGCTGACGGAGACGGAGTCATTGACGGATTTACCGATGCCAACAACGACGGCTTGGATGATAATACGGCAACTACGCCACTACCGACCGAAGATACGGACGGTGATGGTATCCCGGATTTCCAGGACTTGGATTCTGATAACGATGGTGTCCCAGATGTTACCGAAGCTGGTGGAACAGATGTGGATGGCGATGGTGTTATCGACAACTTTACAGATGAAGATAATGATGGATTAGCGGATAGCGTTGACCCAGTTGGGCCAACAACACCAGGAACTCCAATAGAAAATCCTGATACGGATGGTGACGGTATTCCTGATGTGCTAGACCTGGATTCTGATAACGATGGTATTCCAGATGTTACCGAAGCTGGCGGAACCGATGCAAATGGTGATGGAACCATTGACAACTTTACAGACGAAGATAATGATGGATTAGCGGACAGCGTTGACCCAGTAGGGCCAACAACGCCAGGAACACCATTGGAAAATCCTGATACGGATGGTGACGGTATTCCAGATTTCCAGGACTTGGATTCTGATAACGATGGTATCCCAGATGTTACCGAAGCTGGTGGAACAGATGACGACGGAGACGGAATCATTGATGGTTTCACAGATGCCGATGGTAATGGTTTGGATGATGCTACGCAAACAACACCACTTCCAACGGAAGATACAGACGGTGATGGTACGCCAGATTATTTAGACCTGGATTCTGACAACGATGGTATCCCGGATGTTACCGAAGCCGGTGGAACGGATGCGGATGGCGATGGTGTTATAGACGGTTTCACGGATGCGAACAACGATGGTCTGGACGATGCCACGGCAGCCACTCCATTGGAGAATCCGGATTCCGACGGAGACGGTATTGTTGATGTATTGGACCTGGATTCGGACAACGACGGTATTCCCGATGTAACCGAGGCCGGTGGAATCGATGCTGACGGCGACGGAACGATCGACAACTTTACAGATACAGATAATGATGGATTAGCGGATAGTGTTGACCCGGTTGGGCCAGCCACTCCGGGCACTCCACTGGAGAATCCCGATACTGACGGCGATGGTATTCCCGATGTGCTGGACTTGGATTCCGATAACGACGGTATTACCGATGTTACCGAAGCCGGTGGCCCCGATACCGATGGCGACGGACGTATAGACGGATTTACGGATACCGACAATGATGGTCTGGCGGATAGCGTTGACCCTGTTGGGCCGGCGACTCCGGGAACCCCATTGCCAACGGATGATTTTGACGGTGATGGCAGACCCAACCATCTGGATGTGGATTCCGATAACGATGGTATCACCGATACTACCGAAGCTGGAGGCGTTGACGCTGATGGTGACGGACGTATTGACGGATTTACCGATGCGGATGGCGACGGCTTGGACGATGCCACGGCAGCGACCCCGTTACCCATCCCGAACTCGGACGGCAATGCGAACGATGGCCCGGACTACCTGGACATTGATGCCGATGATGATGGTATTCCCGACAATATCGAGGCGCAGACCACTGCGGGCTATATCGCTCCAACTGGAAACGATACGGACGGCGATGGTCTGGACGATGCCTACGACACCGATAATGGTGGCACGGCCATAACGCCCGTAAACACGGATGGCGCGGATACCCCGGATTATATCGATACGGATGCCGACAACGACGGACTTACCGATATCGTGGAGGCCGGAAGGGGAATCTTTATAGGAACCGATGCCGATGGCGATGGTCTGGATGATGGCTTCGAGGGCGCGAACACCAACGACCCAACGGATGTCAACGATGAGATCGATGATCCTACGAACCTTCCCGACACGATGGTCGGCGGAGACGTGGATTACAGGGACAACCCTGACAACGACGGCGACGGTATTCCCGATAATGTGGACTTGGACGATGACAACGACGGTATTCCCGATGTGGTCGAAAACGGAGGGAACGATCCCTTTGCCGACAGCGACAACGACGGTACACCTGATTACATCGACACCGATGCACCGAACTTTACCGACGCGAACGGCGATGGTGTCAACGACAACTTCGATACCGATGGTGATGGCATCATAGACCAGTTCGATCTGGATGCCGATAACGATGGTATCCCGGATGTTAGCGAAGCCGGTGGCGTTGATGAAGATGGCGATGGAATCATAGACGGATTCACGGATGCGAACAATGATGGCCTTGACGATGCCACGGCAGCCACGCCATTACCGAACCCTGATTCCGACGGAGACGGTGTAGTGGATGTCTTGGATCTTGATTCCGACAACGATGGTATTCCCGATGTGGTGGAAGCCGGTGGCACCGATGCCGACGGCGACGGAACGATCGACAACTTTACAGATACGGATAATGATGGATTAGCGGATAGCGTTGACCCTGTTGGGCCAACAACTCCAGGAACGCCATTGGAGAATCCTGATTCTGACGGAGATGGTATTCCAGATGTGCTGGACTTAGATTCTGATAACGACGGTATTACCGATGTTACGGAAGCAGGCGGAACAGATGCTGATGGCGACGGGCGTATCGACGATTTTGTAGATGCTGATAACGATGGCTTCGCAGATAGCGTGGATACCGATGATAATAACACACCAGCACCTTTGGATGGCACTGGAACACCATTACCAACGGATGATTTCGATGGCGATGGCAGACCCAACCATTTGGATATCGATTCCGATAACGATGGCATCACCGATGCCACCGAAGCCGGTGGTCTCGATGCCGACGGAAACGGCGAGATCGATGGCTTTACCGATGCGGACGGCGATGGCCTGGACGATGCCACGGCAGCGACCCCGTTACCCGTCCCGAACTCGGACGGCAACGCGAACGACGGTCCGGATTACCTGGACATCGATGCCGATGACGATGGAATCGTCGATAACATCGAAGGACAGTCCACCGAAGGTTATGTGCCCCCAACGGGCAACGATACCGACAACGACGGTCTTGACGATGCCTACGATACCGATAATGGCGGAACGGCGATAGTACCTGTAAATACAGATGGTACCGATTTGCCCGACTACTTGGATCTAGACACCGACAACGACGGTATCGCCGATGCCATAGAAGGATGGGATATTGACGGCGACGGCACCCCCGAAACCCTGCCCTCCGGCATCGATGCCGATGGCGACGGATTGGACGATGCCTTCGATACCGATACCGCCAACCCGGACCCGAGCAATGGTCAGGTGCCCACCGATTTCCCTGATGTTCAGGTGAGCGGTGGCGACAGGGACTGGCGACAAGGGGCCGACGCCGATGGCGACGGTGTACTGGACGATCAAGAGATCGCCGACGGTACCGATCCCAACGATTCCTGTGATTATGAGATCGCGAGCATTACCGAACCCCAAGGTGGCCTGTATTTGGCCGCGGATTGTGACGGCGATGGTGTGACCAACGGCGACGAGCTGGCGGGCCCCGACGGCGATCCGTTGACCGATGGCGACAACACCAACCCCGAGGATCCCTGTGATTTTGCAGTGGAGAGTGTTACCGTGGCCACATCTGGAGATTATTTGATCTCCGATTGTGATGGCGACGGGGTTACCAACGAGACCGAAGCGGCCGATGGTACCGATCCAGCAGATCCCTGTGATTTCTTGGAGCCGAGCGTTACCCTGGAGCGTTCCGGAGCTTATCTGGATGCGGACTGTGACGGTGACGGCATTGCCAACGGGCAAGAGATTACCGACGGTACCAACCCGGCAGACCCTTGTAGCTCACGAGGAGGCACGCCGCCCGCTGGCACCGCCTGTGACATCAGCATTGAAAATGACCTGGTGGGGCCCGGTGTGGGAGATGGTATCTTCAGGATCATCAACATAGAACAGTTCCCCAACAATACGGTGCGCATATACAACCGTTGGGGCGTGCTGGTCTTTGAGGCCGAAGGTTATGACAACCAAAACAAGGCGTTCACCGGCATATCCAACGGTAGGGCAACCATACAAAAGAATGAAGAACTACCGGTAGGGGTGTATTTCTATGTTATCGATTATGAGAACAATGGAGAGGGCAAAAGTCTGTCCGGATACCTATACGTGAACCGATAAGCCATACCCTTAAAGAATTAAAGAAGTCACCATGAAAAAAATAAGTTTAGCAATGCTGTTCACCATCGTCTCCTTTTGGGGCGCAACCGCACAGCAAGACGCCCAATATACCCAGTACATGTACAACACCATGGCCATTAATCCGGCCTACGCCGGATCGCGGGGCGTGTTCAGCATCAATGCGCTGCACCGCTCCCAATGGGTGGGACTGGACGGGGCACCGACCACGCAGACCTTCAATTTTAACACCCCGGTTTCGGAAAGGGTGGGCGTGGGCCTGAGCATCGTGAACGATGAAATTGGCAATGGCACCAACCAGGACACCTATTTTGACGCTGTGTTCTCCTATACCATCCCCACCGGGGACCAAGGAAAACTGTCGTTTGGGCTCAAGGCCGGCGGCCATTTGCTCAATATTGATTTCAATCAGCTTCAAAATTACAATCCGGCCCTCAATACCACGGGCAACGAGGACATAGACCAAAGGTTCTCACCCAATTTTGGAGCTGGAGTGTACTACCATACCAATACGTTCTATGCAGGACTCTCGGTTCCCAATTTCCTACAGACAGAACATTTTGACAATTCAGGGCAAAACGCCCAGCTCTTGGCCCGGGAACGGATGAACCTCTATTTGATCACCGGGGTGGTGCTGGACCTTAACCCGAACCTCAAGTTTAAGCCCGCTGCCCTGGTAAAGGCAGTGACAGGGGCGCCGCTGCAAGTGGACCTCTCGGCCAATTTTATGTTCAACGAAAGGTTTACCCTGGGGGCCGCATACAGATGGGACGCCGCGGTGAGCGCCCTGTTCGGGTTCCAGATCACGGACCAGTTCATGCTGGGGCTGGCCTATGACCGGGAAGTGACGGAACTGGGGGGCACACAGTTCAACGATGGCTCTTTTGAAGTGCTCCTGAGATATGAATTCCTTAACCAGAGACGCGGCATCCTAACCCCAAGATTCTTCTAACACACCAAAGACATGAGAAAACATATATCATTTGCACTGTTATGTGCCGTGGGAACCTTTCTGGCCAGTGCCCAGGAAAGGGGATTGAAAAAAGCGGACGGCGATTTCAAGGAACACTCCTTTTACCAGGCCATAGAGAGTTATGAAAGCCTATTGGAAAAAGGGTATTCCAAAAAAGAGATCTACAAAAACCTGGGAAAATCGCACTATATGAACGCCAATTATCAAGAGGCGGCCAATTGGTACGAAAAACTGTTCTCAACGGACCCCGACCTGGAAGATGCGGAATCCATGTTCCAATATGCACAGGCCCTCAAGTCCCTGGAGAACTACGGCTCCTCTGATCGGTGGATGGAAAAACTGAAGGCCCTGGAGGCCAAGGACGGAAGGGTGGCAAAATGGACCGAAAATGCCGACTACCTGGACGCGATTGCCAAGAACTCCGGAAGGTACACCATCAAGAACGAGGCCTTCAACTCGGAATTCTCTGACTTTGCCCCCTCTTTCAAGGGGGACAGGCTGGTCTTTTCCTCGGCACGGGACTCCGGCATCACCAAGCGAAACATCCATACCTGGAACAACAGACCTTTTCTGGACCTCTACGAGACAAACGAGGCAACGGGCGGAGCGTTAAGTACGGCAAAAAAACTGGGAAAGGTGCTAAATAAGAAGACCCATGAGTCCTCATCGGCCTTCTCCAAGGACGGCAACACCGTGTTCTTTACGCGAAACAATTCCTCCAGGGGCAATTTTGAAAGGGACCAGGCCGGACTGAGCAGGCTCAAGATATTCAGGGCCGAGCGCAACGGGGACACCTGGGGCGCCCCAAAGGAACTTCCCTTTAACTCGGACGAGTATTCTGTGGCCCACCCTGCCCTGGGGCCGGATGAAAAGCAGTTGTACTTTGCCTCTGACATGCCCGGCACACTGGGCGCCTCGGACATTTTTGTCGTGGACCTACACGACGATGGCAGCTATGGAACGCCAAAAAACCTGGGCGGTACGGTGAACACGGAGGCCAGGGAGACCTTCCCCTTTGTTACCGCCTCCAACAAACTGTACTTTGCCTCGGACGGCCATCCCGGACTGGGCGGACTGGACATTTTTGCCACCGACCTGGAAGAAGGGTCCAACGGGCATATTGTGAACGTGGGGCGCGAAATCAACAGCGAACAGGACGATTTTTCCTTTATCATAAACGAGGACACCAAAAGCGGATTCTTTGCCAGTAACCGGGCAGGGGGCAAGGGAGATGATGACATTTATGGCTTTGTTGAGAACGTTCCGCTCGAGTTTGAGTGCAGCGCCATGGTGGCCGGCACCGTGAGGGACATCAAAACGGGAAGCGCCCTGGCCAATGCCTCCGTGTCCCTGAAAAACGCAGAGGGGGAGACCCTGGCCACCGCCACAACGGACGAAAACGGAATGTACCGTTTGGAGGGCGACTGTGAAGAGGGCGAATATGAGATCGTTGCCACCAAAGAGGGGTACGACCTGGCCAACGGCATGTTCACCAAAGAGGCCGGAAGCGACCTCACCGATGCCGACCTGGACCTGGGCAACAAGGTGACAGGGCCCGAAAAAGGAACCGATCTGGCGGCCTTGCTGGAAATTGAGCCCATTTATTTTGATTTTGACAAGTGGAACATCAGGGAAGATGCCCGGGAAAGCTTGGCCAAGGTCCTCGCCTACATGGAGCAAAACCCGGATGTGAGCATTGAAATAGGATCACATACCGACTCCAGGGGCAACGACGCCTACAACCAGCGACTCTCTGAACGGCGTGCGCAATCCACTATGGACTACTTGGTCCAGAATGGGATAGATGCCAACCGATTGACCGCCAAGGGCTACGGGGAAACGCAGCTCAAGAACGACTGTGGCAATGGCAGCGTGTGCTCCAGAGACCAGCACGAGCGCAACAGACGCTCCGAATTCATCGTGAGATAACCAATGGAATACCCTGTCCTTTGATGGGGGACACAACAACCAACCAACCAAGGAAAGGGTTGGGGCCAATACCGGCCCTGACCCTTTTTGTTTTGGAGGATAAAGGAACAGCAAAGGGTTTCATTTATTCTTTTGGATAAATTGACCGTCATCGCGCGGAGCCACCACAAAGGTGAAATCCGGCATTGAGACCAATGGCGACGCGGCCATCTGTTGAATCTGGAAACCCGAAACAAACAGATCGCTTCGTGCCCCGCGAAGACGGCCCGGTTTGGCCTTTGGCCGCATCTGAAAACCCGGAGGCGGCTCCTCCCCTTGATCGAGGAGGGGGTCTTTTGAGCTTCTTTCCTTAAAGAAACCATATTTCAGGGCAATCAGCCCCCCACGACAGAATAAAGTTCCCCCTTTGGGGGCTAGGGGGCCTTTCCCCTTGATCAAGGGGAGGTGGTTTTCCACTTCACTGTGGAAAAGCGGAGGGGTCCGCTCCGTGGGCACTTTGGGTCGTTCTTTTCCCCAGGCTCCCAGAGCGGGCTTCAACAGGACCTCATCGTTTGGATTTTAGGCTGAATTTGTACTTTCATTTGAATCAACCGAGATGGTGAGTAGCCACCACAAAGGTGAAATCCGGCATTGAGACCAATGGCGACGCGGCCATCTGTTGAATCTGGAAACCCGAAACAAACAGATCGCTTCGTGCCCCGCGAAGACGGCCCGGTTTGGCCTTTGGCCGCATCTGAAAACCCAGAGGCGGCTCCTCCCCTTGATCGAGGAGGGGGTCTTTTGAGCTTCTTTCCTTAAAGAAACCATATTTCAGGGCAATCAGCCCCCCACGACAGAATAAAGTTCCCCCTTTGGGGGCTAGGGGGCCTTTCCCCTTGATCAAGGGGAGGTGGTTTTCCACTTCACTGTGGAAAAGCGGAGGGGTCCGCTCCGTGGGCACTTTGGGTCGTTCTTTTCCCCAAGCTCCCAGAGCGTAATCCAAAAAAGCAGTTTTAGGTGATAAAAAAAGACCACCCCTTGCAGGATGGCCTTTCAACACAAATGAAAAAGGCAATGGGATTAAAACTCCAGTTCAAAGAACAGGCTGCTGGCTTCGTTATCTTCCGTGACTTCCTCCCCTTTTAGCACTGTGCCCTGCGGATCGATCAGCTGTAGATTTATTTTCCAATATCCGGTCATGGTCAGGGACAGTTTTCCTTTGTAGGTGCCCGTGGCCGCGTCATAGGTCAGGTCTTCATTGTTGGGAGAACTGTGATTGCCCATGCCGGGCATTCTGGGGTCAATTTTCAAGAAGTGATCGGGCACGGCAGGGAATTGCATCATGTTCTCCATGGTAAAGACCATGGCGGCAAAATCGTTCACCTTTACGGCTGGGGCCATGGGCATCATGGCCACAACATAGCGCTTGTCATCGGCCCCCATAAAACTGGCCACCCGTCTTTTATCGTCTTTCGGTGCCTTCACGGCGATCCGTTCGCTGGCGGTAAAGGTTTGGCCATCCAGCGTATATTCCAGGTTCAACTCCCAGTGCTCCTCTGCATTCCCCGGCATTTGAAACACGGTGAACCCCCGGTAAACACCGAGATCTTCGGTCTTGATGATGTCCGACTTTGGGCAGGAGTGCATCATGGAGGTCATGTGCATGATGGGGGTCTGTACAATTTCCGCATTGGACACGTAATTATCCGTGTTTTGGTCCTTTATGCGGTAAAACAGCTCATTGTAGCCAACGGTGTACTGGTCTTGGTCCGAGTAAACTTCGATCTTGTGGGCATTGGCCTCGATGGTGGTGAGCAGGTTAAACTCTTCCAGGGGGTTTTCAGCAAGGTTTATGGGGTCATTGTCTTCCTCGGTGCAAGACGTAAGGGCAATGGCTAAAAAAGCGATGGCGATGATGGGTTTTATGATCTTCATGATTTTTTGTTTTGTGCTCCGTTTTTTTTGATGGAGCGTTTGTTGCTTCTCGATTTGGTTCGATCTTTCTTTTAGTTTATGTTGTAGGAAACCGTGGCAAAGATGTTGCGCCCCATGCGCGGCAGGTTGTTCCAATCGGTATAGGTGGAGTAGAACGTATCAAAGATATTTTCCACGCCCGCCTTTACGAACACCTCATCATTGTTGAGGCGAAAGGTCTTGCCCACGGAGATGTTGAACACCGTGTAGGCATCCGTGCGGTCTTCCCCAAATTCGGGGTTAAAGTTCACTTGGTCCGCGGCCCCGCGCATGCTTACCGCCCCCGTGAAACCGTTGGAGGTGTACTGCACCGTGCCGCTGTAGGACAGTGGGCTTATAAAGGGCAGGTTCCGATTGTCTTGATCCACGCCCCGGTGGTAAGAGACCAGACCGCTGAACCGGAGCTGGGTGGTGAGGTCATATTCGCCGTTGAGCGAGACATTGTACAAATTGGCGTAATCCAGGTTTTTGTGGATTTTTACCCCATCTGCCCCTATGGTCATGGTGCTCAGGTCCGGATCAATTTCCCCTATGATGAAGTTGCGGGTGTGGAAAAAATTGCCCTCCAGCCCCAAATTCAACTTTTTTAGGGGGAAAAGCACCCTGGCATGGCCCTCCACGGCCTGTTCGTTTTTAAGGTCCGGATCTCCAATATAGTCGTGGTTGTCAAAACTGTTGAAGAGATAAAACCCAAACCCCTCGGAGACCGTGGGCGCCCGGTCTCCAAAAGAGAGTCCGCCCACCACGGAGAGCTTTTCCATTTCCTTTCGGTATTGCGCGGCCACGCTCTTTAGAAACCGGGTCTGCCGCGCTTCCATCTGCGGATGGAAAATGCGCAGGCTGTTCAGGCCAAGCTCATCTGCCACATGAAACCCCTGTACCGCCAAGCGCGTGCTCAGCTTTAAGGTGCTTTCCTTGAGCTTCAGGACGTTTTCTGCATAGATGCCACTGTTCAGGGTGCGCACATCCGGCCAAGTGAGCATGAACATGGGGATCTCGTTGGGGTTGTTGGGGTACATGGTCATCTCGGCCAGGGAGCGGTTGTAAAACCCGTCCCATTTGAGCATCAGGGTGTGCCTGCCGGTCTTGAGCTTGGCCTGGGTGTAGTACCCGTAGGTGTCGCTCCATCCTGGCATGTCCATCCGTATGGGCACGTCCGGCCGCTGGCTGTCGTCCATGACATGGGTAATGCTGTTGGCATAGAGCTTGGTCTCCCAATCCTGGAATTTTCCCAAGAACTCCTCCTGTACCCAGCTCACCGAGCCAATGAAGGCCCGGGCCAGGGAAACGTCCATGGGCAGGGCTGGGTAGCCCACGTCCACCGCTTCATCAAAGATAAAACTGGCCAACAATTTTTGTCCCTCGGCCACTTTGTAGCCCGTGTTCACGGAGAGGTTGTACTTGGTGAACTGGGAAAATGCGATTTCTTTGCCACCACCGGCCAGATAGTTTTCGGCTTTGCGGTAGATGATATCGGTATCGGCATAAAAACGTTCCCCGGAATAGTTGAGCTCCCCGCCAAGGACCTGGGCACTGTTGTTCCCCTCAAAACCGGTTTCCACGGCGGTGGTCCAGCCCAAAGGTCTAAAGTTGCTCTTTTCCAAGCGCATGTCCAAGGCCCCACCAATGGTGCTGCCGTGCTCCGCTCCCTGTTGGCCGCTGCTTACGGCAACACTGGAGAGGTTGGAGACATCCACATAGGCCGTAATGGGGTCCATACGGTCCGTACAGGCCCCGAAAATGCGCATCCCGTCTATGGTGATGGCCAGGCGTTCCGTGGTCATGTCATTCAATATGGGCTCCCAGGCATAGGCCCCGCGTTTGATCATGTTCACCCGGTTGGAAGACTCCAAATAGGCGTCCAAGGTGGCCAGCGGATGGTGTTGTTTTTGGTGCTCAAGGCCCTGTTTGCGCAAGGAAACAACAATGACCTCGTTCAAGTCTATGGGCAAAATGGAATCCTGGTACAGCACCACCTGGGGCCTTTCTTGCGATAACAGGGTGGGTGCCCACAGCAAAAGGGCAAGCAGCGGGACCAAAAGGAGTCCGCATGGCTTTGGGGCCACGACACGGACATGCCGTAGGCCCACGAATATGGTTTTCATCTTGAAACGGATTAAGGGGGATGGGTGATGTGTTTTGGGTACTGCCAAACCGCATATGGTGCTACCATACGGTCGGGGTCACGGTACGATCCAAAAAATGATCAGCCCAATTGTGGAGGGTGGGCAATGTCCGCAGGGTACGGCCCTTGCATGCATTTGGAAGGGGTCTTGAAATTGTCCTCTTTCCCAAACAGGGCCGGACCGGCAAGGTCATGGTCGGGGGCCGCCTCCAAAAAGACCAGCAGCACTTCTGCCGTGCCCCTATGCTCTTGGAAGGGGTTTTGCTGTTCCCGATCGGTGGCCTCTGCCAGCATTTTGGAGAGGTAGCACTTACCGTTGCATTCCAGCTCGGGCCGGTCCTTGTTCTCGCAGAGCACGTTCACAATATAGTCGTAATTGGCAATGTACTCGGCAATGGGCCACAAGGGCCTTGCGAGCATGGTCATTGCCACAAATAGGATTACGACACTTTTCATCTGTTGATGTTTATTTGTTGAGGTCGGTAATTAAACACCTATTAATTAAGGCTCTATCGTGTTTTGAGTGGGTAAGTTAGTAAATTGTTATTTTCGGGGGATGGAAAATTCCAAGGAAATATTCGCACTCGCCCTGGGTCTTACCGATCCGTGGTATATAAAGGAGATGTCC
>NZ_JBLFEO010000023.1:0-70415 GCF_047345505.1 Maribacter aquimarinus
GAACTATTTCCATCTCTATGGTATCTTTGTCGAGTACTTTGTACATGGGCTATGGGATTTATGTTTGGCGACACAAATGTCCGTAGCCCTATCTTTCGATCCAAAAAAAGTTTAAATCACTTCATAGTAGAGATGCGTTAAACCAAATTGATTCTTTCAAAACTATAACAAATATGGTACATACAGGAAGTTGTTCTATTAATTGATTTGATTTGGATATTTTGGAGAAACCCGGAAAGCATCAACACCGGATGATACCTATTTGGCCCACGTCCTCCCTTTGGTATACCGTTACCAGTTCTGCCAGCGCTTGGCCAGGTACAACGGCGACCCCGGTACAAGGCACCTGAACTGATAGAACCAGTTTGCATAGCTGCTATTTGCACAGCTGCCCGCCCGCAGCGGCCTGAGCGACATTTGCCACTGCCAGGTGGCACAAATATGGTGGTATGGATGCTCAACAAATCCAGGAGCTTAAGTGATTGCAACAAGAGAATCTTCGTTTAAAACAGATATACGCAGATTTGAGTTTAGATCAAACAAGAGCCCGATCAGAAGTCTTCCGGGAGGGTCATAACCAAGATCACCACACAAAAATCGCTCGGCTGGAAGGGTCCGAACCAAGGTTTTAACGATTTTTACAAAAAGGGCCAGCCCTTTTTGTAAAACAATTCCTTAATTTAAACACGGTGTGGAAAAGGGTAAGTCCTTGCCCTTGGGTTTACCAATGAGCCAAAGAACCAGCAAGTAAACCAGCGTTGGTCAGAACCATATAGGTTCATGCCGTTATGGACAACATTAAGAAAGGAGGGTTGGGCCAAATGAAAGCGACATCTACATTTTTTATGTTTTCAATCTTCTTGTTTCTTGTCACGGGCGCCATGTCTCAGCAAGACAAGGATTTCGTTTCTGGAGTATTAAAGGAAAAACACGGTCAAAATCCCATTCCCTTTGCCACATTGCGCTCAAAAGAAAAAGCCATTGGTGTGATAAGCAATCAAGATGGTGGTTTTCGCATCCCAAAATATTTTTTGGAAGAAGGCAAAATACTTGAAATTTCTTGCTTGGGCTATAAGACTCGCGAAATTGATCTATCCACTTTAAAATTAGGGGAACAAAACATCATTTACCTAGAGCGGGAAGCCATCACATTGCACGAGTCCGTTATTGTTGGCAAACGCAAAAATCCTCCAAGCCCACGTAAGATCATTAAGAGGGCTTTTGAAAGAATTCCCCAGAACCATCCAATTTCTCCATTTGGTTATGTTGGCTATTATAGAGACTATCAACTAAAAGATGGGGAGTATATTAATTTGAACGAGGCGCTCTTGAACATATGGGATAAGGGTTGGGCAACGAATGATTTAGAGGCTACGAAAATTCAAATTTATGATTACAAATCAAATATGGATTTTAGAAGGGATACCCTATCCATTAAGCCCTATGATTATATCTCTAGGGAAAAAGTAATTGAAAATGCTTATCTCTTTAATTTTGGTGGCAATGAGGTGAGCATACTCAGAATTCACGATGCGGTGAGAAATTTTAACGTAGCTACCTATTCTTTTGTGAACATACCGCAAAAGGGAATACTTAAGAACCATTCGCTCACTAGGCTTAGGGACAAATCCATAGATGGTGAGCCCATGTATGTCATCTCTTTAGAAAAATCGAACGCCGAACTTGACACTTCAGAATTTCAAAATGCGCCAAAAACCCCAAGGTATGGTGCAATTGGAAAAATTTATGTTTCTAAAATGACATATGCCATCCATAAATTGGAGTATCGGGTATTTGAAAACCACAGCAGTGCCCGCAGCAAGGCATCACCAAGGTTGATTTTTGAAGTTGATGTGGAGTACAAAAAACGCAATGATAAAATGTATCTCAATTACATTTCTTTCAATAACAGCTTTACGCTTCAAAAATCGCTCTTCAACATAGAAGAAATAAGTCTGGACAAAGAGCAAAAATGTTTTGATCTGCGCTTTAACAAATCGCCCGTAAGGTTCATCGATTGGTCCCAAAAAAATTTTTATGTACGATTTAAAAAGAGAAAGGTGAAGATAAAAAAAATGGAAGCGACCCCTAAAGGATACATGCTTTACCCGGATGTGGAGGTATTTAACGAAATACAAGAAGAGCTTACATCGCTGTATGGAGATAGTCAATATTTCCCACCCGATATTCTTGAATTTCAATTTGTTAATCTTACGGATGCCCATGGAAATGAAATAAATTCATTTTATTCCGAGGAGTACAAGCAGTATAGGGAGTTTTTTACCCAAAAAATACAAGAGCATAACGGATTGGATATGCCTGCCAACACCTTGATGAAAAAGGATGTTCCACTCTCATACGGGCAACCTATTTTTAAACCTACCAATTTTGATGAATTTTGGATGAATACCCCTTTGATTACGGAATAGTTTTACCCAAGGTATATTGGCAATGGTTGTGCCACGAATGTTGTGGAAACGAAAATGGTATTGTATTGGCCAGAGGTAGGACGCCAGGACATAGGACGAAAGACCAAAAATAGGTCCGATCACAAACACCGGAAAGCTAAGTTTCTAAAATTCTTGGAACCACAAATATAATGGTAGCACCTTGGAAATTAAGGTGTTGTTGGCCTGCCCCGAGCCAGTTTACAAGAAACCCAATGCCGCCCTATTGAAAACACAGTTTTCCTGGGCCTGTTCCCCACGCAAAAGCGCCAAGGTGTTTTCTACGGTTACCCGGCACATATAGGCGTAAGTGGTTGCCGTGAGGCTGCCCACGTGGGGCGTGATGTAGGTATTGGGATGTTTTGTAAGTGGTTCGCCGGTTTCCGGAGGTTCCACGGCCAGTACATCTGCCGCAAAACCCGCCAATTTTTTATGCTCCAAGGCGGTCACCAAGGCTTTTTGATCAATGATGCCGCCCCGGGCGGTATTGATCAGCAAGGCCGTGGGCTTCATCAGGGCCAGTGCCTTGGCATTGATGAGGTGTTCCGTTTCCGGGGTCAGCGGAAGGTGCAGGCTAATGCAATCTGCCGTTTTCAGTACTTTTTCAAAAGGGGCAAAAGCATAGGGGACATCTTCTTTTTCCGCACTCCAGTAGATAACCCGCATCCCCATGGCATGGGCAATGCGGGCCACCTTTTTCCCGATGTTGCCCATTCCCAAAATGCCCAGGGTCTTCCCGTGGATCTCATCTCCTTGGTAGCTGCCCCTTTGCTGCCATTGGCCTTCCTTTGCCATGGTAATGGCGTTGTACAGGTTGCGTTGCAAAACCAATAATAGGGAAATGGTATGCTCGGCAATGGTATTGGCGTTGGAGTTGGGGGCGTTTACCACTTTAATGCCCCGTTTGGTGGCTTCGGCCACATCAATGTTGTCCAGTCCCACGCCACAACGGGCAATGATTTTCAGCTCTGGCAATTGGGCCATCAGGGCCGCCCGCACCTGACCTTTGCCCCGGGTGATGATGGCATGGACGTCATTGTTCTTGATGGCGGAGGCCAGGCTCTCGGCATCAAAACCCGTGATGATTTTAACGTCTGCCGCACCTTCCAATAGGTGCATGGCTTCATCGGCAATGGTTTCCAAGAGGAGGATGGTGTGGGTCATGTCTTAGAATCTTTTGTGATATGGGGTTTGTGCGTTTTAAGGGTTCTTTTTAAGGCGAAAGGGTACTTGTCTTGTTTTGTTTGCAATTGGACTATGAATCGCTTTTAAAGATTTTCAGGTAACATCATTTTTTTTGGCCCGAATGGACTTCGACTGCGCTCAGTCTGACATTGCATTTAAGACGGCACGCCATCAGTACTAATGCCCATCTGAATTTCGGGCAAGTCAGGCCGTCCAAAACACCTATTCGAACAATTCAATCCATTGCCCTCTGATTTCAATACACCGAAAATGACCAAATCCAATCTCACTTCCCGTGGTACAGGGTGGCATCCTTGGTCTTGTAGCCCCTGAAATCGTTTCGGCCGGAGACGTAGATCCCTTCTTTGAACAGTTCGTCCTCGAATATTTTTGGGTCTATCTCGGCATCCGGGGCACAGGAGATCTCTATGGGATGGCCTTAGGATCTCAATGCTATCCAACCAATGTCGGAAATCCCCATGCTCATGGCACGCCCAAAATAAGCCAAAGATCAGTAAGGTTTTGGTTTGCGTATCCTTGGTTCATTGTTTTTTTCCAGTATGGCGTTTAGTAGTTTTAGCCCGTAATATCTTTCGTTTTTCAATAGTTTTTGAAAAAATGGCACCTGCATCGGCAATTACAAGTCCATTTTTCATCAATGTAATTTTTCGCTATCCTTTATAACGTCCTCTTCCGTTAAACTGGAAATGGAAATACTGTTTTTGGAGAGTTCTTTTTCAAATTCAAACCGCGATAATCCAGAAAGTTGACTGGCTTTACCGATGGTCAGTTTATGGGCTTTATAGAGCTGCATTGCCAAGATGAGTTTAATGCGGCTTTTTAATTCTTTCTCCGATTCGTTGAGCGCCAAAAGAATATCACTTGGAAAGTCAATTGAAATTGTCTGAATCGCCATAACGTCATGATTTTTAGTAAATGTAATGATTTTGCAAGCGCATCTGTTTCCGTAAAGGGTTTTGTGGCGCATTGTGCCATAAAATGATGTCCTTGTGGGTTTCTGATGCTGGCATATGAAGTGCATCATTGGGCAAGAAAGGGCTCACTTCCCGTGGTACAGGGTGGCATCCTTGGTCTTGTAGCCCCTGAAATCGTTTCGGCCGGAGACGTAGATCCCTTCTTTGAACAGTTCGTCCTCGAATATTTTTGGGTCTATCTCGGCATCCGGGGCACAGGAGATCTCTATGAGATTGCCCGATGGGTCGCGCACAAACATTTGTATGGGGCCGTCCGGTAATTGGCGTACGTGTCCCCACGGTTTTATGTCAATGACCCCAAGTTCCTTCATCCTAAAGAAAATGGCATTGATATCATCCACTTGCACACAGATATGTCCTCGGAAGGAGTAGCTGTCCTCCCATTCCGTAAGGTGCAGTTGCTGGGTTTCATTGAACTTGAAAAAGGCCGTGGGATAATCAAAAAGAAAGGCCGGGATGGGTTCCAGTCCCAGTTCGTGCTCATAGAATTTACAGGCTTCCTCCAAGTTGCTTACAATGAGGGCCACGTGGTTGATCTGAATTGCTTTTGCCATGATGTTATTGTTTAAATTCGTTTACAAAGTCCCAGTTCGGGGTCAGCCCTAGGCCCGGTCTGTCCGGTTCGGGGAGCATGCCGTTTTCGTCCACGCCTATGTGCTCCTCCACCAGGTCGTACATCATTGGGTTGCCCCCCAGGGAAAACTCGATCACATTGGCCGCTGGCGATGCAAAGGCCACCGATGCGCCCGCCATAAAGGAAAAGGCGGATCCCCAGCAATGGGGCGCCAGTTCCAGCTGATGGGTGTGCGCCAGTTGGGCCACGCGCATGGATTCGGTGATGCCGCCAATAATGGCACAATCGGGTTGTAGCACGTCCAGGGCGCGTTCGGCGATCAGGTCACGCACATCGAAGGCGGTGTATTCGCTCTCACCGGCCGCAATGGGTATATGGGTGCTGGCACGGACTTCTGCCGTGCCGATCTTATGGTCCGGATTTATGGGCTCTTCAAACCAGTAGAGGTTGCAATCTGCCACGCCCCGGCAGAACTGCTTGGCCTCCGGCACGCTAAAGGTGCCGTGGGCGTCGGTCATTAGCTTAATGTGGTCCGGCAGGGCTTCCCGTGCCGCTCTTACCCGCTCTATGCTGGCCTGTACGTTCTTGTCCATGATGCCCACCCGCATTTTTACGCCAGAAAACCCTTTTTTGGTGTAGGACAGCAATTGCTCCCCAATGGCGTCCGCTTTTGCCCAGCCACCACTGGCATAGGCCGGCATTTTGTCCCGGCAGCTACCTCCCAAAAGTTCCACCACCGGTGCGCCCAAGGCCTTGCCCTTGAGGTCCCACAGGGCGGTGTCTATGCCGCTCATGGCGGAAACGGTTAACCCGCGTCTGCCCAGAATGGGGAATTTTCTTCCCCGGGAAAGGGCGTAATGATCACGGGTGCCGTTATAGATATGTTCCCAGATCCTGGAAATGTGCCGGGCGTCCTTTCCCAATAAAATGGGCTTGATCTCATGTTCAATACAGCTCACGATACTGGCACAAGATCCCGAGGAGCCCACGGCGGCCTTCGCCTCGCCAAAACCCTGTAGGCCGGAATCGGTGGAGACCACTACCAGGGTCATGTCAAAATGGGTCAGCAGGCCATAATCCGAAAAATGTTGTTTTTCCTTGGGAATGGGGCATCGCAGCCAAAAAGCTTCCACATTGGTTATTTTCATACTTCTATTTTAGAATCAAGACAAGAGTCAAGACTAATTTATTTTAACTACCCACTACCCACTACCCACTACCCACTACCCACTACCCACTACCCACTACTTACTAAAAACCACCCCCTATCAACCTATAAAAAAGGCTTCAAGGTATCCACGGACCTTTTGGTTAACATGGAATAAAATGCTTCCGTTACCGCAGAGCTGCCGTGGTCCTGCAAAAACTTGAGCTGTTCGTCGCTGAGGCCAACCGGGGCCGTGTCTATGGAATTGGGATAGGGATTGGCGGGCGTTCTGTCCATGGGCGGGCAAAATTCCACCGAAAGCACATCGTCATAACCTATTTCATTGAGTGTCTGCATGATCCGTTTCCAGTCCAGATGGCCCATACCGGGCGCCATCCGGTTGTTGTCTGCCACGTGAAAATTTACCAGTCTCTTGCCCACCTGTCTAATGGTCTCGAACATGTCCGCTTCCTCAAGGTTCATATGGAAGGTGTCCAGGCACACCCCACAATTGGGGCCCACCGCTTCGGCCAGGGCCAAGGCCTGCGCCCCGCGATTGATGAAGTAGGTTTCAAACCTATTGATCGGTTCAATGCCAATTTTGAGTCCGTTCGCCTCGGTGTAGGCATAGACTTCCCTTACCCCTTCCACGGCCCATTCCCATTCCTCTTCGGGCCGTGCATCCGGGACAATTTTCCCCACGGTGGCCGGGACCAGGGAAATGACGGTGCCCCCAACTTCCTTTACCATTTTGGCAACATCCAATACGTACTGTACGGACATGGCCCGCTGCGCTTTGTCCTTGGCCAGCATGTTGCGCTCTTCCAGCATCAGCGTTACCGATCCCCAACATTGAAGGCCGTAGGTGTTCAACAGTGCCTGTACTACCTCGGGGTCATAGTTTTCCGGGGTGCCCTGCAGCTCCAAATGGGTGTACCCCATCGCGGCGATCCGTGCCATGGTGTCTTCCAGGGATTCGGCGCGCATCCAGTTGTGTATGGCTAATTTCATTGCATTTTCAATTTTTAGGTTTCACTGTTGGAAAGATACTTGAAAAAAGGGAAATGGCCCACGGATGGGCACGGGCGTTTTGGGCCGTTTGCCCAAGTTTGGGCCCTGACGTGGTACGGAAGTTTTGGGTATGATATGTTTTCAGGTCGAATTCAGAAGAAATATTTACATAGACCACATCATTTTAAAAAACTGATAATCAATTAAAAAAACATTTTTAAACGACAACAAACGAATACAAGTGAAAGTAATCATTTCCCAACCGACTCTTTTTTGGAACGGTTCCTATGTTTGCCCTGTTGCGTCAAAGCGGCGCCACAATCCAATAGTTAATCTTTTAAATCTTTGTATTATGAATGCTTTAAAGAACAGTGTACAGTTGATCGGAAACTTGGGCCAGGACCCAGAAATCGTGACCTTGGATGGGGGCGCAAAGCTCGCCAAATTTTCCATTGCCACGAGCGATAGTTACAAGAATGCCGCGGGCGAGAAGGTGGAAGATACCCAATGGCACAATATCGTGGCCTGGGGCAAGACCGCGGATATTGTGGAGAGCTATCTCACCAAGGGTAAACAAGTGGCCATTGAGGGCAAGTTGATGCACCGTTCCTACGAGACCAAGGATGGCCAAAAGCGCTACGTTACCGAAGTGCGCTGCAATGAGTTGCTGATGTTGGGGAAGTAGGGATTGCTTTGTCAGTCTGAGCGCAGTCGAAGACCTTGTTAGCAGGGATGGCGCTTCGACTGCGCTCAGCGTGACAGCCGGTCCCTTGCCGGTCATCAAGCCTTTGGGAGACCATAAACGGTTTTTTAGGTGGCGCACGGTTCTTCAAGAGGTGGGTTGCACTATTTTTTGTCAGTCTGAGCGCAGTCGAAGACCTTGTTAGCAGGGATGGCGCTTCGACTGCGCTCAGCGTGACAGCCGGTCCCTTGCCGGTCGGCAAACCTTTGGGAGACCATAAATGGTTTTTTTGGAGGCGCACGGTTCTTCAAGAGGTGGGTTGCACCATCTTTTGTCAGTCTGAGCGCAGTCGAAGACCTTGTTCGCGGGGATGGCGCTTCGACTTCGCCCAGCGTGACAGACGGTCCCTTGCCGGTCATCAAGCCTTTGGGAGACCATAAACGGTTTTTTAGGTGGCGTACGGTTCTTCAAGAGGTGGGTTGCACTATTTTTTGTCAGTCTGAGCGCAGTCGAAGACCTTGTTTGCGGGGATGGTGCTTGGACCGCGCTCAGCGTGACAGCCGGTCCCTTGTCAGTCTGAGCGCAGTCGAAGACCTTGTTAGCAGGGAGGGCGCTTGGACCGTGCTCAGCGTGACGGCATTTCCTTTGTCGGTCAGCAAACTTTTGAGGGATTTTTAATGGTTTTTTTGGTGCACGAACAATCCTTATTTTTACCCCTATGACAACCACCGTGGAAGAAAAGTTACTGCCCTTGTTAAAGACCCATTTTGGGTATGATTCCTTCAAGCCAAACCAATTGGCCATCATTGAAGACGTTTTGGCAAAAAAGGATGTATTGGCCATCATGCCCACGGGCGGCGGAAAATCGCTTTGCTACCAGCTTTCTGCCCTGGCCCTGGACGGTACGGCCGTTGTCATATCGCCCTTGATCGCCTTGATGAAAGACCAGGTAGATGTGCTTAGGGCCAACGGAATTGCAGCGGCCCACTATAACAGCACCCAATCCCAGGAACAGCAACAGGAAGTATTTTCCAGCCTACAGCAGGGAGCACTGAAACTGCTCTATGTGGCACCAGAAAGTTTGGGGGCCTTCCATTCCATTTTTGAGCGCATCAACATCAATCTGTTCGCGGTGGACGAGGCCCATTGCATCTCTTCCTGGGGGCACGATTTTAGACCGGCCTACACCCAATTGGGCAATTTAAAGGAGCGTTTCCCGAACATTCCCATCATTGCCCTTACCGCCACCGCGGACGATACTACCCAAGAGGATATCGCCCATCAACTCAAAATAACCGAAGGAGCACGCCACTTGGCTTCCTTTAACCGGCCCAACCTCTTTTTGGAAGTACGGCCGGCCCAAAACCGCATCAAACACATTCTGGAGTTTTTGGACGAAAGGCCCAATGAGAGCGGCATCATCTATTGCCTCAGTCGCAAGAGCACGGAGAAACTGGCCGAAAAACTACAGTTGGCCGGCTACGCGGCAAAAGCCTACCACGCGGGGCTATCTCCCTTGGAGCGCACCCAGGTGCAAGAAGAGTTCATTACGGACAAAGTGCCCATTGTTACCGCCACCATAGCCTTTGGCATGGGCATAGACAAGAGCAATGTACGGTGGGTGATCCATTACAACCTGCCCAAGAACGTGGAGGGCTACTACCAGGAAATTGGCCGGGGCGGCAGGGACGGCCTGCCCGCCCACGCCTTGCTTTTTTATAGTTATGCCGATGTGGCACAATTGAAACGCTTCATTGCCGAGAGTGAGAACGCAGTGGTGGAGCATGCCAAGCTCCAGCGGATGCAGCAGTTCGCGGAGGCCCTGAGCTGCAGGCGCATTGCCCTGCTCAATTATTTTGGGGAAGAGGTTGTGGAGGGCTGCGGCAATTGCGACATCTGCCTACGGCCGCCCGCGTATTTCAACGGCACCGTCCTGGCCCAGAAGATCCTCTCGGCCGTGGCGCGCCTCAAGGAACGGGAACCCATGGGCACCGTCATAGATGTCTTGCGGGGCGCGCGCAATGCCCAGGTGTACGATAAGGGCTATCAACACATAAAGACCTATGGCGCCGTTCCCGATGTTTCTTGGGCAGACCTGCAACAATATGTGGTGCAGTTGCTTAACCAAGGGGTGCTGCGCATAAACTTCAGGGAAGGCTCCCGGCTGGAGCTCACCCCTTTGGCCAAGGAAGTGCTCTTTTCCAAAAAGACCATTGAACTGGCGGTATTGGAGAAAGATGTTGAACGTAAAAAAGTGGCCCGCAGCGGGCGTGCCCCAACGGGGGATCTGTTCGAGAAGTTGCGGCTGCTGCGCCAACGCCTGGCCTGGGAGCAGAACGTGCCCGCCTATGTTGTTTTTGGCGATGCCAGTTTAAGGGACATGGAAGCCAAATTGCCCCGGAACGAATCCGAGTTCATGGACATCACCGGAGTGGGGCAGGCAAAATTGGAAAAGTATGCGGATGTCTTTCTAAGGGAAATCGCCGCCCACAAACCGGCCAAAAGGAAGTCTAAGGTGCCCACCCACCAACAATCCCTTCAATTGTACAGGGAGGGTTGCACCGTGCAGGAAATTGCCGAGAAGCGCGAACTTTCGGAGAACACGGTATATGGCCATTTGATGAAGGTGCATGCCGAAGGGGAGGAGCTGGACCTGCACCAGTTTTTGGGCAAGCAAGAACTGCTCGATCTGGAAAAGGCCAAGGAAGCCCTTCCGGATGCGCAGGGCCTACGTGAGTATTTCGAATTTTTTGAGGAAAAGGTGCCCTATTGGAAAATAAAACTGGGACTCTATCTCTTGGATCATTGATTGGCACCGCCAAAGGGTTTGATACTCCGAGGCTTGCCCCGAGGTAGTTTATTGAACCGGGGCCACGACCCATACCGTGTTGCCATGGAACATTGGCAGACGCATGCTTGGTAATGCCGCACGGGCCAAGCCCCAATAAAGATCTCAGTTGGCCTTCCTTGCCCAGCGGCCATAAAAAACCGCCCGTGCCATGCGTTGCAGGGCGGTCTTCATCAACGATCAAAAACTCAGCTCACCCGTATATATGCTTTACGGGGCGGCTCATTGGAGAGCAGAACGGCGTCCAGGTCCACCCCTTCCATAGGTTTTATGATTTGCTGTTCCTTGTCCCACTCAACGCGGCGCCCCAGTTTCCAGGAAACACCGGCCATATGGGCCGCAATGGCCTCTTCAAACCCCTCTTGTATGCCGCAGCTCACTTTGTCCCCGTTTTTAATGGCCCCCAACCATTCGCGCAGGTGCAAAAAGGTGGAATCCACGCGCTTGCCGTTCACATAGGTCCACATCAGCCCCTTGTCCGCAAAGTACTGTGAGGTGGCAGAGGCTATGGCATCCGGGACATTGGCCCCTGGATCATACTGGTAAATGGGAATTGCCGGACTCATTTTGCCTTCTTCCAAAAGCTTGCCGTAGCGGGTGCTGGAACGGTCCGGCCAAATGGTGAGTCGGTTTCCGAGCTCCATGGTGGCATCGTGGCCCATTAAGATGGTGGGGCGGCTAAACCCATTGCCCAAGGTGGCACTGTAGCAGAAGGTCATGCCCTTTTCCTTGCCTTTCTTTTGGCTGCTGCCCAGGGTAAAGTTGGGGTATTCCATGTTCACTTGGAGCACGTCGGGCACGTTTCTGCCGTCATTGTGGGTATAGACCCCGCCAGAGGCCATCACGGATTCAGGAATGCCCATTTTTAGCACACAGTTTAAACGGTCATAGTCGTGGGTGAGCAGATCGCCCGAAAGCCCGGAGCCATAGGCCCACCACTTTCGCCATCTAAAGAAATGGTTTTTGTTGAAGGGCACTTCCGGGGCATTGCCCAAGAACTGTTTCCAATCCACGGTGCGTTCGTTGGCCTCTTCCTCTATGGTATAGTTCCAGGCCCCATTGTCATCGTTTCGGTTGGTATTGGTCTGTATCAGGGAAATATGGCCCAGGGTCCCCTTGTTAACGATGTCCTCCGCGGTTTTAAAGCTCAGGGTCTGCCGGTGCTGGTGGCCCACGGCAAAGACCGCACTGGAATTTTGGGCCGCTTCGCGCAGCGCATAGGTCTCGGCAATGGTGTGGCTCATGGGTTTTTCCAGGTACACGTGCACGCCGTTGTTCAGCGCCTCAATGGCCATGGGGGCGTGCCAGTGATCTGGGGTGGCTATGATCACGGCATCCACATCGCCACTGCGGAGCATGTCCTTATAGTTGGTGTAGCGCACCATGGCACTGTCTTCCGTGTTAAAGGATTCCAGGGCCTTTTCTGCACGTACGTCATAGATGTCGCAAATGCCCACCAAGGTCACGTTCAGTTTTTCTTGGTTGTTAAAATCCTCCAGTCCCGTATGTTTGGGGTTTTCCTCCTTTAGTTGTGCCATGCGTTCCTTCCATCCTTTAGTGGCAAAGCCCAGGGAGCGGCACAACTGTTCGCCGCGAATGCCAAAACCAATGATGCCCACCTTTATGGGGTCACCGCCAAGGCCCCCAAAGGCGTTGGGCAGGGAGGGCTGTATGTTCAGGGTCTCCAAAATTTCCGAGCGCTTGCGGGCCTTGCCCACGGTATTGGCTGCCCCGGCGTACCAGACGGCGCCCAAAATGGGCAGTCCGCCCAATCCTTTGATCAAATCTCTTCTCGTCCACTTCATGTCCATAGCTTCAAATTAATACATTTTACCATTCCTTACGAAGGCCAGTGTTTATGTTTTTTAGGTTGATGAATCATCGTTTCCATCACGGGCACCATGGCGGTGGCTCACTTTTTTTACTTTCCATCGGCAAAAAGTGCGGTGGCCATCATCACCCTTGAACCGTTTCCACCGCTTTCTTTTTTTGAAACACGGCCAATCCAAAATACTGCCCCGTGGGATAGAGAAAGAGCAGGATACAGGCCACCATCTCTATCAGGTTCTTGTTCACAAACCAATAATTGCCCTCCACGTTCACCTGGGGCAGCCCCGGGAAGGAGGGATGCGCCAAATAGTACATGGCCAACAACCCTATGCCCACAAGGGCGCCCACACGCTCATAGAGGCCGAACAACAAGGTAATGCCCACAATGACCAGGGCGGCCATGTTCAAATTGTTGATCCACGGCAAAACGCCGTCTCCCAGCATAAGGTTAAAAAGGGGTTTAAAAGGTCCTTGGGCAGAGGCCAGGTAGCCGTAGGCTGTCCAGCTGGGGTCATAGAGCTTTACCACCCCTTCGTACAAAAAGTGCCACCCTATGAGAATGCGCAATACGGTGACCGTGGTGGTTATTTTTTTGTCTTTAGCGTGCATGATGGCAGTGGGTTTTATAGGGTTGTTCTTTAGGTTCCATGTTTTGTGCCGAAATCCTTTTGGCCCAAAACCTCCATAAAGATACCACCCAAAAGAAACATAATACCTGACATTCGTCAGCTTTAGGGGAGGTCTGTTTTTTAGGTGGATTCCAGTCGCCCGTGAATAGACCGGCAGCATTACAGAGCCAACTTTTGGCGGTAGTGTTTCTTGATCTGTCCGTTGGCCAGCAAATAGGGTATAAAGGCAACCACCGCTATCACAAATGGTAAAATGCCAAGAACCCCTTTATCCCGTGTCCAGAAATCCACGGGAGCAATATAGGGCATGGCATCCCTTAGTTTTTTCTGTTCCGCTATTTTCGCGAGCTTCCGAACGTGTATGATCTGAAAACTTGGCGCTTGGTTCTGCTGGGTCTTATTGCTACGGATAAGGGCCATATCCTGGGTGTCCATCGGTTTTTGATGCTTAGGCCTAAGGCAGAACAGATGGCGATCGCCACAATTTCGTGGGGTATTGATCCTATCTTCAGGCATAAGGATAAACGGAATGGGTAAAAAATGGGACGCAAAGGCCACATCAGGTTGAAAGCGATCGCCATAACTTCTAATTTGCTGTTCCAAAGTGGCATCGTCCACACCCAACAAACTGGCCTTCGCCTTTTCCCGCATGGCCTCGGATACGTCCGTGCTTTTGGCAATGGCCCCACTGATCGCCCTACGGTAGTCTTCCAAGATCTTGGCCGATGCCGGCCTGTGCCCCAGCAAAACGCCCGGTTGCACCTGAGATGCCCGCATGATGATCTTATACTCTTCCACCGTAAGTAGGAACGGACGGTTGTTGTGGCCGAAACTGACATCAACATAGTCAAACGGTTCGGTGGGTCTCAACACCTGACGTCCATAGGTGCTATCTTCCGTAAAAAGGGGCAAACCGCGTTCCGCAAGCGTTTCGGCATCCATGGCTTGCCCCAAATTCAATTCCGCTTCCAGGTGCATCACCGTGTTTTCAAGGGCTTGTGCCTCTTTATTGTTGTTTTCCAGTTGAGTGGCAAGGTAAATGGACCCAAAAATGCCCACAATGGCAGCTACGAAAGCGAAGGCCAACCAAAAATGATGTCCCCTGATAAGCGGCAATCCCTGTCTTACATCTTCCTTAACGCTGAGCGGCCCGCAGGAAAGTGCTTGGTATTGGTAGTCTTGAAAGCGGCTCATTTTTGTGCCTATGTTTCTTATTCGGTACAGATAGCTAAAGGCGGTATTGGAGGCATCTTTACGCCTTACGGCCCATAAGGATAATTTTGGCAGCAGTTCTCCATCTTTGAATATGGGATAAATGTAGGGTTGCCAGTGCGGGGGTATTTGAAAGTGGGTATTGTTGAGTTTGTACACCTTTTCGGTATGGTCCACAGGGTCTATCTGAATTCCCAATTGTCCCGAAAGTTCCACCGCCTCCAAATGCTTTAGGGACAACCATATTTTTGTCCGTTTTGGGTAGCGTTTCCACGTTAAGGCGATAAAGCCCAAGGAGAGCAGTATGGGAATTCCAAAGCGTACCAAACCGGATAGTAGGGGCGACGAAATCAATGTGCCCAGAGAAATCCCGATCAGAAGCAATAGGCCCAAAAGAATTGAAAATACAATGGCCAAATAGGAAACATAGTCTAGCAAGGCCAATATCCGAACCCAGTTCGATTTTCGAACGTAGTGCGTTTCATCTTGGGTAAGGGGTCGTGTTTGCCCCACCTCGGCTTCTGCCGTGGTTATGAAAACAGAAAAGCTATCCCTTGTTTTTTCAGGGTTTGGGGGTTCTGTCATGGGGTGGGTGGTTCTTCTGTTTCATTATGTGGTTAAAAAGCAGAACCCTTAAGATAATGGTTGCTCCATAAAATTTGCAAACGTTAGGATTAAGGCTGTAATTGACAATAAAGAGGAATGAATGTTATTGGAAAAATTAATAGGGTTAAGATCCTTTTATTCATTTTATCTAAAAAAAATATAATCCAAAGATAGTCGTAATTACCCTGGGATAAAAAGTGGTGCCCACCCAAAACCAAAGGGCAAGGGGTTTGTAAAATACCAACTTACTGCACTACCTTTACAGACGTGCAAATCACCATCACAAAGATAGGGCCCGCTGCCGCGAACTGTTGAAAGGGGGCCCCGTAAATGGCCATGCCCAAGGCAAGGGATGCGCAATGACAGCGAACGCTTTGGATGGGGATGCCGTGAGCCGGATCTTTTGAAATGCACCATTGGCGCTGGCCAAGGGCTGGCTTGCCCAACGGATAAATGGAACAAACCAAATGACATGAAGAACAGAAAAATTATTTTGAGTGAAAGGGAAATCCCGGAAAAATGGTACAACATAGTGGCCGATATGCCCAACAAGCCCCTGCCGCCCCTGCACCCCGCGACCAAGGAGCCCATAGGTCCGGAAGCCCTTGGCCCGCTGTTTCCGGAGGAGTTGATCAAACAGGAGGTTTCCACGGAAAAATACATTGACATCCCCGATGAGGTGCGCAACATCTATTCCATCTGGAGGCCCACGCCCCTCTACCGGGCCTATGGACTGGAAAAAGCCCTGGACACTCCGGCCAAGATCTACTACAAGTACGAGGGTACCAGTCCCTCTGGCTCCCATAAGCCCAATACCGCGGTGGCCCAGGCGTACTACAACAAAAAAGAGGGCATAAAGCGCATTACCACAGAGACCGGGGCGGGCCAATGGGGAAGTGCCCTGGCCTTTGCCTGCAACCATTTTGACATGGAGTGCGAGGTCTATATGGTAAAGCTCTCCTACCTGCACAAGCCCTACCGCAAGATCATGATGAACACCTGGGGGGCAAAAGTGTTCCCGTCCCCTTCCAATGCCACGGAGGCAGGACGGAAAATTTTGGCCCAAGACCCCGATACCACCGGTTCTTTGGGCATTGCCATCTCCGAGGCGGTGGAACGGGCCGCCACCAATGACGATACCAAGTACGCCCTTGGGAGTGTGTTGAACCACGTGAAACTGCACCAGACCATTATTGGCCAAGAGGCGGTGGCCCAAATGGCCAAGGCGGGCGATATGCCGGATATTGTCATTGCGCCCTTTGGCGGTGGCTCCAACTTTGCCGGACTCGCGTTTCCCTTTCTGCGGCTCAATTTTGAGGAGGGCCGCAACATCCGCTGCATTGCCAGCGAGCCCACCTCCTGTCCCAAGTTAACGCGTGGGGTATTTCGGTACGACTATGGGGACACCGTGGGCATGACGCCCCTGTTGCCCATGTACACCCTGGGCCATAATTTTGTACCGGCCCCCATCCATGCCGGCGGGCTCAGGTACCACGGGGCCGGGGTCATTGTGAGCCAGTTGCTCAGGGACAAATTGATCGAGGCCGTGGCCCACGATAACCTGGAAGTGTTTGAAGCCGGTATCACCTTTGCCCGGGCAGAGGGCATCATCCCGGCTCCCGAGGCCACGCACGGCATTGCCACCGCCATTGATGAAGCCAATAAGTGCAAGGAAGAAGGGGTGTCCAAGACCATCCTGATCAACCTGTGCGGGCACGGTAATTTTGATATGAAGGCCTATGAGGATTATTTTGCCGGCAACATCGTAAAGCATGAGCTCACCTCCGAAGAAATAAACGCCTCCCTGGCCCAGTTGGATACCCCCACCATTGACTGAACGGTGGCCGGGGGCTGCCAATACGTGGCGGCCATACGGTCAGGAAAAAGCAGCAGGGAGAAGGTCTCACCAAAAAAAGGTGGGGCCTTCCCTTTTTTGGCCCCAAGAGGTTCCTTACGGATGCAACAGCATGGTTTGGATCAGCCTTGGACAAGGACCATCATCCTAAGAAGGGATTGTTTTCAGTACTTTTTATTTGTGGTATGGCCTCACTTGCAGCGTTCCAACAGCTCCCAGTAAATTTCAAACTCCCTGTGGGCAAGATTCAGGGCCTCGTGGGCCTTTACTGTTTTCTCTAGGGTGCCGTTCTTATAAAAAAACCAGGTTCCCGTGGGCGAATATTCACATTCCGTGCATCGTTGGGCCTGTATGATTTTCTCAATTTTTTGGTTCTCGTCAAAGACATGGGTGGTTTGGGTCACCACGGGGACACCTTCAAAAAAATCGCCGCTAAAGGAGTATTCCATTAGATTTTTGATGCTGCCGTCATCGTTAAAATGGTAATGGCTTCCAACGGGAAGGGACTGGGGCGTATCAAAGGCGCCGGTGTAGATGAGCCGTTGGTGCTCGTTGCGGATCAAGAGCAGGTACTTGTGGGCATCGTCCAAAGCAATTGTTTCTTTGGAATATGGGGCCTGCTGGGCAAAAGACCAAAGGTTTAAGCACAAAAGGAAGAGGCACGCCAAGGGTTTCATACTAACTTCTTTGAAGCTAAGGTAACAAGAAAAGAGCAACAGGTTTTGGTAGGGCAAGAACGCCTTGACCGGCTGTTCATTTCCTGGGTGGCATTGGGAATATTGCCCCATTAATTGGTCTGCTATTTTCGGAAGTCTTATATTAGACGGCCATTGGTGTTGTGCTTCTTTACGGCAGCGCTTTCACCGTAAGGCCCAACAGTAACCAAACAAGCTTTTTTTATGGATTTTTTGTCTATTTTTTCCTTTGTAGGTTTCACCGCCCTTGTGGCCGTCATTGCCTGGTACGCCACCCGCAACACCCAAAAAGGGTCTTCGGACGGTTATTTTTTGGGAGGTAGGAGCCTTACCGCGGGCGTCATTGCGGGATCCCTGCTGCTCACCAACCTATCCACGGAACAGATCGTGGGCCTTAACGGGAGCGCTTACAAGGACGGTCTCTCCGTAATGGCCTGGGAAACCTTGGCGGCCATTGCCATGGTGGTCACGGCCATCTTGTTGCTCCCCCGGTACCTCAAGGGCGGTATTACCACAGTGCCCGAATTTTTGGCAGATCGGTTCGATGTCCCTACCAAGACCCTTACCTCCGCCCTCTTCCTTACCGGGTATGTGGTGGTGCTGCTTCCCGTGATCCTGTATTCCGGTTCGGTGGCCATCAGTGGGATGTTCGATGTGCCCAGTATGTTCAACATTTCTGAAAAAGCGGCCTTGGTATCCTGTATTTGGGGCATTGGCCTTATCGGGTGCATCTATGCGGTTTTTGGTGGACTGAAGGCCGTGGCCGTCGCGGACAGCATCAATGCCATAGGGCTGCTCACCGGCGGACTGCTCATCCCCATTTTTGGTCTGATGGCCATTGGCGACGGCAGCGTGGTGGCCGGTCTGGAAAACCTGGTGAGCACCCATCCCCAACGTTTTGACTCCACCGGGGAGCCCGGGCAGGAAGTGCCCTTTTCCACCATCTTCACCGGGATGATGCTGGTACAGCTCTTCTATTGGGGCACCAACCAGCAGATCATACAAAAGGCCCTTGCGGCCAAAAACCTGGCCGAAGGCCAAAAAGGGTTGTTGTTGGCCGCCTTCCTGAAGATACTGGGCCCCATTATCTTGGTGCTGCCGGGCATGATCGCCTATCATCTGTTCGAGGGCAATCTCGCCACCAGTGACATGGCCTACCCGGAACTGGTGCGTGCCGTGCTTCCCAAGGCCATGGTGGGCTTCTTTGCCGCGGTGCTCTTCGGGGCCATTCTCAGCTCTTTCAATGGAGTGCTCACCAGCTCGGTGACCCTCTTTGGCATTGACATCTACAAGCAGCACATTAACAAGGACGCCCCGGAGCAGACCATTGTGAACTACGGAAAGGTATTTGGGGTCATCTTGGCCTTTGCGGCCATGTTCATTGCGCCCCTGATTGCAAACGCCGGCAGTCTTTTCAACTATTTGCAGGAGATCAACGGTATTTACAGCATTCCCATACTCACCATCATCGTGGTGGGCTACCTCACCAAACGGGTACCTGCCATTGCCGCCAAGATCGGCATCCTTTCCGGTTCCCTATTGTACATTTTGAGCCAGTTCATCATGAAGCCGTATTTTGTGGAAGCTGCGCTTGAGAAGGCAGCGGCGACGGGCATTACGGATGCCAAGGAACTGGCCATGGTAGAGGCCGATGCCTATCCGCATTACCTGCATGTCATGGCCATTTTGTTCGTCTCCAACATTTTGATCATGCTGTTCATTGGCCGTTTGCGCCCCAGAAAGGAACCCTTTGAACTGGAATATACCAAACAGGTGAGCATTGAGCCCTACAAGTACGTAAAACAGGTGGGCCTTGCCATTACCCTGGTCGTGGTCTGCATCTACATCTATTTTGCCAAGTAGGGCAAAGCGGGCATTTGGAAGCTTTACGGTCTTTTTTATGTTCCGTACCGAGAGGCTGAGCAGAATCCTCTTTTCAAATACAAATAAGCGATCGGTTTTGGTGTACAGCGATGTGCCTGCTGACCTTCACGAGCCACGCACTGCCACGGGATCACCTACGGATCTTAGAACGGAAATTGAGGGAATACGATAGTTGAAAAAAGGCCCGAAAGGGCAAAACACACCTATGCCCAAAACGGGCGGAAAAAGCACCAAAAAGTAGTGGACGGCCACAATAGAACGGTAGTCCGGCCCCAAGGTTGTCCGCGGTAGGATGCACTACAAAAAAAGCACCTTAAACCCAAAATAGGCACGGTCTTACGGTGCTCCCTAGAAGTAGATTTGCTGTGCCAGCCTAAAGGTGTTGGCGTGGGCGTTTACAATGGTCTTGATGTCCGGGGAATACCCACCTCCCATACTGCACTGCACGGGGATGCCGTGGCGGTGGCAGGTTTCCAGCACCACCGCATCGCGCTCCTTGCAGCCGGCCACGGAAAGGCCCAAGGTGCCCAATTTATCCGTGGCAATGACATCCACACCGCAAAGGTAAAAGATGAAGTCCGGGCGCTGTTCCGCGATCAGGCGCGGGAGGGTCTTTGTAAGTTGGGCAAGGTAGGCATCGTCCCCGGTGCCTTTCTCCAGGGGAATGTCCAGGTCGGATTTTTCTTTTCTGAACGGATAGTTGGCCGCCCCGTGCATGCTAAAGGTAAAGACCGTGGGATCACCGGCAAAGATCTCTGCGGTGCCGTTGCCCTGGTGCACGTCCAGGTCCACCATCAGTATTTTTTTTGCCAAATTCTTGGCCTGTAGGTAACGTGCGCCAATGGCTTGGTCGTTCAGCATGCAAAAGGCCTCCCCGCGATCGCTATAGGCGTGGTGGGTGCCCCCGGCAATGTTCATGGCCACCCCGTGCTCCAGGGCAAATTCGCAGGCCTTGATGGTGCCGTCCGCAATGATGCGCTCCCGCTCCACCAGGGCTTCCGAGAGCGGAAAACCTATTTTACGGGCCGCTTTGGGCGGTATCTTCATGTTCACGAGGTCATGGAAATACGCGGCATCGTGCACGGCCAGGATGTGGGTGTCATCGGGGATGTGGGGCTCAAAAAAATTGGCCTCCTCGCAGCTGCCCTCATACAGCAACTGCTTGGGCAACAGTTCGTACTTCAGCATGGGGAACCGATGTCCTTCGGGCAGGGGATGTTTGTAAATGGGGTGAAAGGCAATGTGCAGCATAGGGAACAAAGATCCGTGTAAACGCCCATAAAAGCAATTTTGGCCATCAAAATTAAACCCGGATTATGCATTGGACTTTTGTAATGAGGGTGCAAAGGCCAATAAAATCAAGACTTTTGCGATTGAGGCATAGCCACCGCTATGGTGATTGAGCGAAAGTCAGCGCAGCGATTGATTTTGCAGGTATTTGTGACCGTAATAAAACTTCTAATGCATAATCTGGGTTAAAGGGTTTTGGGTGTTTTGTTATACATCGGGTCCGCAATGGGGCTTGTTTGTACTTTTGATGGCACAGGGGTCATTGGGAGAATTTCATCCTTTACCGGCGGATTCTCAATTTTATGGCGAAACTCGAATGTCCCAATACGTCCCAAGGATTTAACCACGCAGGATATCCCCCTGGAAGACCGAATTGGTGACCAAAAAAAATGAACTTGAAGCACACCAGATGGGCACTGATTTTGAGGTTTTTAAAGGTCTCCCGCAGCTCACGCGGTGACCGCAGGAAAAAATCAGCGATATCGGCGGGAGAAAAACAAAGTAAGCTTTTCCGCCAAAAGATCAATCGATCATCTCAAACCCACAATAGGGCACCAATGCCTCGGGAATCTTGATGCCGTTCTCCGTTTGGCAGTTTTCCAGGATGCCGGCAAGGACGCGGGGCAGGGCCAGGGCACTTCCGTTCAGGGTATGGGCCAGGTGCCGCTTTCCCTCTTTGTCCTTGAAGCGCAGTTTTAACCTGTTGGCCTGGTAGGTCTCAAAGTTGGACACCGAGCTTACCTCCAGCCAGCGGTCCTGGGAGGTGGAGAACACCTCAAAATCATAGGTAAGGGCCGCGGTAAAGCCAAGATCGCCCCCACAGAGGCGCAAAATGCGATAGGGAAGCCCCAATTCGCGCAAAATTTCCTTTACGTGGGCCACCATCCCGTCCAGGGCTTCGTAGGACCGATCCGGATGTTCCACTCGAACAATTTCCACCTTGTCAAACTGGTGCAGGCGGTTCAGGCCGCGCACATGGGCGCCGTAGCTTCCGGCCTCCCGCCTAAAGCACGGGGTATAGCCGGTATAGCGTATGGGGAAATCGGCTTCGTTGAGCATCACGTCCCTGAATAGGTTGGTCACGGGGACCTCTGCGGTAGGGATCAAGTAGAGGTCATCGGCCGTCACATGGTACATTTGGCCCTCCTTGTCCGGCAATTGGCCCGTGCCAAAACCAGAGGCCTCGTTCACCAAATGGGGCACCTGTATTTCCGTGTAGCCGGCAGCTGTGTTTCGGTCCAGGAAATAGGCGATCAGGGCCCGTTGCAAACGCGCGCCCTTGCCCTTGTACACGGGAAAACCCGCCCCGGCTATTTTAACGCCCAGCTCAAAATCAATGATGTCGTATTTTTTTGCCAGCTCCCAATGGGGCAGGGCCTTGCTGCCCAATTGGGGCACCTTGCCCTCGCTGAGGACAACTTCGTTGTCCTCTTCCGAGCTTCCGGCCACCACGGAAGGGTGCGGCACATTGGGGATTTGGTAGAGCACTTGCTGTAGGGCCTCGGCGTGGGCATTGAGGTCTTCCCCAAGGGTTTTGGATTCCTCTTTTAAGGCGCTTGAGCGTTCTTTCAGGGCATTGGCCTCTTGGGCCTTACCGGTTTTGTACAACACGCCAATTTCCTTGGATAGCTGGTTGGACTCGGCCAAAACGGTATCCAGTTGGGTCTGTGCGGCCCTTCTTTTTCCGTCCAGTTCCAGTACTTTGTCCAAGAGCGCTTGGCCATCGATGTTTCTTTTTTTAAGGGCGGAAACAATGCTTTCCTTTTGCTCCCGAATGGTCTGTAACTGTAGCATGCTGGTTCATTTAAACCGCCAAAGTTAAGACAATCCTTTGTTTTGTAAGGTACATTGCCCACAAAGGTGGGCCTTCTGAAGACGGTGGGCCGCAGCGGGCGCACATGGCCGGGCCAAGGGTGTTCCCTGGCGCTCTTTGTGTGGTGCTTTGGGTGCGGGCCGCCCCGCCGATGAGGTTGCCCACGCCGTTATTCCCATGGGGTGGGCAAGATCCAGTCATGATGCCGCCAAGGGTCCCACGGTGTGTTGGCCAAGTCCGTTTTGGAGTCTATGAAAGGGGCATAGGGCCTGCCATTGATGCTCACTTTGGAGTTTTTAAGGTAAACGGACACCTCCTTGCCCTCCTTGGCATGTTCCCGCTTTAGGAACTGGGCAAACTGCCAAGCAAAATCAGGATAGGCAAAGACCTTTCTTTGTTGGTTTTTGGTGAGATATTGCCCGGGGGCGATGACAAGGGTGTCCGCACTGTTTTTGGGCACCACCAGGAAGGTGCCCTTGCCCTGCCGGCTGCGCAGCATCATGCGCCAGCTGAGCCTGTGGCCTTCCTCCGTCCAGAGTACATCGCCCTGCAGCACATGGTGCCGCAGCGGCAATAGGAACTGCACCGCAAAGTAGAGCGAAAGCACCACCACAAAGCCCTTGTGGTAAGAGGGCACTTGGACCTTTTGGTCTGTAAGGGAGGCCGATTTTTTAAAGAAAACGTTCCTTAGTGTCCGGGGCTCAAAAAAGAACACGCAAAAGGCCAGGGACAGGTAGGGGAAGATGCCAATATGGAACACCACCGAATTGAACAGGTGAAAGAAAATGGAGCAGATAAAGGCGAACCGCCGGGTGGGTTTCCAAAGCAGTGCCGGCACAATGAGCAGATCGAACAGAATGCCCACCGTGCCTATGATCTTATGTGCCCAGGGTTCTTGCAGGAGCGGCCCCAGCACCGGGTAGTTGGCCCGGGGGCGCATTAAGATCTCGATCATCCCAAAATCCAGCCAATCGCCATAGAGCTTGGCCACGGAGGCGTACACATAGACAATGAGCAACTGCAGCACCACGATCCATTTTACATAAGAGTGCATGGTGTTGGAGCGTAGGGTGGGTTTTTTTTTGGCATCCACGGAATGGCTGGCGTGGGCCGGAAAGAAGCACATAAGGAGGGACACCAGCACCAACAGGTAGTAATGGTTGTTGTAGGCCGTCTTTTGCATCAGGTAAACACCGGTCCAAAGCAGGGTAAAGGCAACGATACTGGCCCGGTACCGGTAGCCCACCGCAATGAACACCCCCAAAAGGCCCATCACGGCAAAATAGAGGTACATCCCGGTGCCGGGCAGGGGGCGCAACCACTCAAAATCAATGAAAGGGAAGGCGTATTGGGTCTCGGCCAGGTTTCTCCGCACCCAGCCCGTGGCAATGGCCCCAAAGGATTCCAGGGCCACCAGAATACCAAAGAAGATCCGGAACAGGATCAGGGCGGCATTGTCCACCTTGGTGTAAAGAAACCGCTCAAGCATCGTACATACCCTTGGTTTTATCTCCGGAAAGTGTTAAAAAGGATCACCGTTGGCCCAAGAGTTCCAAACAATGTTCCTTGTCCAGTGCCAACTGCTTTTTTAGGCCTTCGACCGAATCGAACTTTTTTTCGCCCCGCAATCTGCCCATAAATTCAACCCGGACGGTCTGGCCGTACAGATCGCCCTCAAAATCAAAAAAATGGACTTCAATGGTCTTTTCCTTCCCGTCCACGGTGGGGTTAAAGCCTATGTTCATCATCCCGTGCACCGGGTTGCCGTTCAGTTCGCTGGAAACCAGGTAGGCGCCGTTCATGGGCACCAGTTTGTAGGTCTCGGGCACGTGGATGTTGGCGGTGGGGAATTGGAGCTTCCTGCCCAGGCCCTTCCCGCGTTGCACGGTACCGCTCAGCATATAGGCATAGCCCAAATAGGCATTGGCGGTCTGTACATCGCCCTCCATCAACGCCCTTCTGATCTTGGTGGAACTCACGGACACCTCCTTTATCTCCTTGGCGGGGATTTCCTCCACTTTAAAGTCATAACGCTCGCCAAAGGCCATAAGGTCATTTATGTCCGCGTTCCGGTTTCTTCCAAAGCGGTGGTCATAGCCTATGATCACTTTTTTGCACCGCAGTTGCTCCACCAGGACATCGCTCACAAATTCCGTGGCCGTGAGCCTTGAAAATTCCTGGGTAAAGGGCTGTACCAATAGGATGTCCAGGCCCATTTGCTCCAGGATGGCCGTTTTTTCGGCAATGGTGTTCAGCAGCTTTATGTCCGTGTCCTTTTGCAGCACCATGCGCGGGTGCGGAAAAAAAGTGAGCACGGCCGATTTGAGCTGGGCCCCTTTGGCATGGTTTATGACCTTTTCCAAGATGGATCGGTGCCCAACGTGAACACCATCAAAAGTGCCAATGGTAATGGCTACGGGATGTGCTGCCTGGTATTTGGAAATGTCGTGTACGGTGAGCACTGATGGTGGAAAATAAAAAGACTTATCTTTGATTGCTAATAAAACGCCACTGAATGGTCGTAAAATTACGTTTAGTTTTTTCAATTACCATACTATTTCTCACCTTTTCGGCGGTGGCGCAGCAGAACCTATGGCAAGCCACCCCGTTCAAGAACAAGGAACGGGTACAGGCACTTAAAAACTGGCAGACCTCCAAGGCCAGCACCTTTGTGCTCAATGAAGAGGCGTTCCGATCTGGTTTGCCGGTGGTGGGAAGCGCAGGCCCAGTGGAGAAAAACATCCGCTTTCCGAACGGCGAGGGCGGCTTCTTCACCTTTAAGGTCAGGGAGTCTTCCATTCTTGCCCCGGAACTTGCCGCCAAATATCCACAGATACGATCGTACAGGGGCGTTTCTGTCAACGAGCCCGGCAAATCGGTACATTTCAGTGTTTCCCATAAGGGCGTCCAGGCCATGGTGCTCGGGGGCACGCCGGAAGACGGTACACTGTACCTGCAAAAGTCCAAAAAGGGGCATTATGTGCTCTATAACCGAAAGGATCGCACCGCCAACGCGGAAAGGTTGGTGTGCAAGACGGAACAGATGCTCGCGGCGCGGGGCTCCAGCACAACCCCCACCGCCAAGCTCATTGATGACGGCACGTTACGGACCTACCGCGTGGCCATATCGGCTTCGGGCACCTACACCCGCTACCACGGGGGCTCCAAGGCAGATGCCCTGGCGGCCATCAATGCCACGATGACCCGCATCAATGCCATTTTTGAACGGGACCTGTCGGTGACCTTTGAGCTCATTGCCAATACGGACGAGGTCATTTATCTAGATCCGCTCACCGACCCCTACACCAACAGCCTGAGCACGGAGGTGCAGGCCACACTAACGGATGTGATCGGGGAAGAAAACTATGACATTGGCCATCTGTTTAACCAAGAGGACAATGCACTGGACGGCAATGCCGGCTTCATTGGTTCGGTGTGCACGGACAATAGAAAAGGGAGTGCATACGCTACGTTGGGCACCCCCGAGGGCGATGTGTTCGATATTGACCTTGTGGCCCATGAAATGGGACACCAGTTTGGGGCCAACCATACTTTTTCGCACAACGGGGAGAGCACCAATGTCCAAGTGGAGCCCGGCAGTGGCACCACCATTATGGGCTATGCGGGCATTACCGGGGTAAACAACGTGGCGACCAACAGCGATGATTATTTCCATTACAGCAGCGTGCTCCAGATCCGCGATTTCTTACAGACCATTTCCTGCGGACAGGCCGTGCCCACCGCAAATACACCGCCCACGGTGGTGGATGTCCCGGACCACATCATTCCCAAGGGCACGGCTTTTGTGTTGGAGGCGCAGGCCACGGACCCTGACTCCCTGGACGTGCTCACCTATACCTGGGAACAGATAGACAATGGCATTGTTACGCGTGCCACCTTTGGCCCCACCAATCCCACCGGGGCCATGTTCCGTTCCCTACCGCCCACTTTGGCCCCGTTTCGGTATTTTCCGCGGCTGGAGCGGGTCTTGAACGGGGAGCTGGTGCAGATCGGGCCCAATATTGGGGATGCTTGGGAAACGGTGCCCACCATAGAGCGCGACCTTAATTTTGCCGTGACCGTACGGGACAATTCCCTAAATGGTGGCCAAACGGTGGCCGATGAGGTCAGGGTCTCGGTCACCAATTCTGCGGGCCCTTTCTTGGTGCGGTCCCAAGACAGTTTGGTGAACTATGTGGCCGGATCGGTACAGACCATTTCATGGGATGTGGCCAATACCAATGTGGCCCCGGTCCTGGCCCAGGAAGTGGATATCTTTTTGTCCTTGGACGGCGGCCTTACCTTTCCCATTGCCCTGGCACAAAATGTTCCCAATGATGGCAGCCACGATATTGTGGTTCCCGGGGTGGAGACGGGCACCGCACGCATTATGGTAAGGCCCAGCAACGCCATTTTTTACGCCGTGAACGCGGCCAACTTCAGTATCCAGGCCTCGGAGGTGGTGCTCAATTTTCCTATGTTGGACTATGAGGTCTGCTCCCCGGACAGCCTGTCCATCGATTTTGACTATGAGACCTATTTGGGCTTTATGGAGCAAAGCGTTCTCAGTGTTCCCTCCCCGCCTCCCGGACTGGGGGTGCTGTTCTCCCAGGACACCGTTTCGGTGGACACCACGGTAACGCTGTCCTTATCCAACATTGAAGCCCTTCCGGTGGGCAGCTATCCCATAAATGTCAGGGCCAGCTCACCATCCTCCGTCAAGGAGCTTACCTTGCAGCTCCGGGTGCTGGACACCGTTTTTGGCCCTGTGGAGCTGCTGGCGCCCGTGAACGGGGCAGTGGATATTTCCAAAGATCTGCTGCTGGAGTGGGAAGATGGCCCCAATGTTACCTTTTATGACGTGGAAGTGGCCACGGACTCGCTATTTGTCAATGTGGTGGAGACGGCCACGGTACCGATCACCAGCTACCCGCCCAACAATTTGGAGAACGATGCCTTTTATTTTTGGCGTGTACGGCCCAGTAACAGTTGTGGGACCGGTATTTTTGGCCCGCCCAACAGCTTTACCACCATACCCTTTAACTGTGCCGTGAAAGCGGCAGATGACCTTCCGGAGAACATCAGTGCCACCGGAACCCCTACCATTACCTCCAAAATGGCCTTTTTTGAGGATTTGCCCGTGGCAGATATCAATGTAAACCTGGACCTGGACCACACCTTCCTGGCCGATCTCACCATAAGTCTAACCTCTCCCGCCGGAACCACGGTGGTGCTGGTGTCCAGTTCTTGTGGGGACGCAAGGAACATCAACGCCGTGTTCGATGATGATGCCCAGGCTTTTAGTTGTTTTGCAAACCCTGCCATCAGTGGAACGGTGAGGCCCTTGGGATCCCTGAGTTCCTTCAACGGGGAGTCCCTATTGGGCGAGTGGATCTTGGAGGTGGTGGACAATGCCCCTTCGGACGGGGGCACGCTCAACGGCTTTTCCCTGGAAGTCTGTGTGGAGGGCCAGTTTAGGCCGGATGCGGACAATGATGGTGTTTTTGACGATGGGGACGACCTCTGTTTAAACACGCCCCTTGGCCAAGAGGTGGATGCCTCCGGATGTGCGGTGTACCGTTTCCCAAAGGAAAACTTTACGGTGACCTTGGAAAGTGAGTCTTGCCGCAATGCCAATGATGGGCAGTTGCAGATCACCCCAAAATTGATTTTGGACTATGGCATTACGGTAAGCGGACCCGGTGTGGATGCCGAACAGGCCTTTACGGATGGCTATACCCTTTCCGATCTGGGCGATGGCAGCTACACCGTTTGCATTACGGCCATGGACGGGGACCTGGTCTATGAGGAACAATGCCTGGAAGTGGTGATCTCCCAACCCGAAGCCCTCAACGTTGCCGCCAAAGTGGCCACGGACGGCCAAACCGTGGTACTGGACCTGAGGGGGGCGGACCTGTACAACGTGGAACTGAACGGTATCACTACCCAAACCAGTGAACAGCAGCTGCGGTTGGCCCTTAAAAATGGGGTCAATTTCTTGAAAGTAACCACCAATAGGGCATGTCAGGGCACTTTTGAAGAGCAACTTCTGGTTATGGGCGCGCCCATGGCGTTTCCCAACCCGTTCAATGAGGCCACCACCCTGTACGTAGCGACCTCGGACGCCCAATTGAACCTTGCCATTTTCAGTTCCGATGGCAAGCTGCTGCGGCAGGGAGACCATCGCTTGCAGAACGGTTCGGTGCCGCTTGATTTTGGCCGTTGGCCTTCAGGGCTCTATTATATTAGGTTCACGGGCCGCTCGGTGTCCGGTACCGTTAAAGTGATCAAGAGATGAAAAAGATATTCCCATTGTTGCTCTGCGTGCTTGCCCTTGTTATGGGGTGCCGGAAGAAATCGCCCCCAAAGCCACCCGAGGCCGTACAGCTGGTCTTTCCGGAGCGCAACAGTGAGTGCACCGAGGGGCAGCGCCTTGGGGCCAATACCACGGAGGTGGAGTTCCGTTGGCAGGCCGCCGAGCATACGGACACCTATGAGCTTCGGGTCACCAACACCAACACCAATACCGTGCAGACCATAAACACCCAAAGCACTTCGGCCAAACTGCCCTTGACCAGGGGCGAGCCATTCTCCTGGTTTGTGCGCAGCCGAAATGCCCAGGTCACGGAGACGGCGAGCAGTGCCACCTGGCATTTTTACAACCAAGGCTCCACCACTACCTTTGCCCCCTTTCCCGCCGGCATCGAATCACCCGAAATGTCCGAAAGGGTCTTTGCGGACATCAACAACGAGGTGCTCCTTACGTGGACCACGGCCGATCTGGACAATGATATTGCCAATGTCCAGGTGTTCCTTTCCACGGAAACCACCGCGGGCACCCTTCTAAGGGAGCTGCCCGCCCGGGCCGTGTCCCTAAAAGTGGACGTTGCCAGCGGCACGGTGTACTATTGGCGCGTTGTGGTCACCGATCGTGAGGGCAACGTCAGTGATTCCGGGATCTACAGTTTTAGGGTCATGTAGGCCAGGTTAGGTATTGTTGTATTGGTTCATGGTCCTGGCCAGGCCCTGGAGCACAAAGGAGGTGACCACTTCGGTGCATTTGCTTAGGCGCTCTTCCATCTGGGCCAGCTCTTCCCCGTTCCATTTTCCCAGCACGTGATCCACTTGCCCGCCCTGGCCAAAATTGGCCCCAATGCCAAAGCGAAAGCGGTTGTACTTGGTACCGCCCAACACCCGCTGTATGTCCTTAAGGCCATTGTGGCCGCCGTCACTGCCCTTGGCCTTGATGCGTATGGTGCCGTAGGGCAGGTTAATGTCGTCCGTAATGACCAGCACATGCTCCAGGGGTATCTTTTCCTTTTCCATCCAATACTTTAGGGCCTTGCCGCTCAAGTTCATATAGGTGGATGGCTTTAGGCAGAGCACACTGCGCCCCTTTACCTTAAAACTGCCCACATCGCCCAGGCGAAGGGTCTGGAAGCTAAAGTCCTGGGCTCCGGCAAGGGCGTCCAAGACCTTGAAGCCAATGTTGTGGCGGGTCTGGGCATATTCCTCCCCGATATTGCCCAGGCCCACAATCAAAAATTTTTTCATACTATCAGGTTCATCTAGAACACGGTTGGAAAACCAGAGCGACTTAAGGTACTGCAGCACGTTGCGGTTTTTAAATGGTACACTTGTACCCTGCAAAGAAATAAAAATTAAGCGATAGCACGAAGTCGGATGTGGGCGTCATTGGCCGATCTGGAATGGAAGGGCCATTTTAGGCTGGGGTGGACCGTAGAAAGGGGCAATATCATTTCCAAATTGAAATTCAGCCCATATATTGATGTTTTTTAGAAGCTCAAAAAAAAAGAATTCAACTTCATTGGTCGGTTTCCAAAGGGGAACTGTTAAAAAAAAGCATCCCAAAATGAACTTGGGATGCTTTTGTTGTCCTTAAAGGGGGCAACCGGTTTATTCCTGGGCCGTACCTTCGGCTGCTTCGCCTTCGGCGCCCTCTGCGGCAGCACCTTCTTCTCCTTCTTCCTCTTCGTCGTCTTCAACAACCGCCGCACGGGCCGTCATTACTTGGACCACAACCGTGGTTTCTGGGTGCAAGATGGTAAAATCATCGTTCAGTAGGGTCTCCACGGAGATGTTCTGGCCAATTTTGAGTTTTGAGATGTCCACATCAAAGAAATCGGGCAGTTTGTCCGGCAGGGCCTTGATGGCCAATTTTCTTTTTCGGAACAAGAGGCGTCCACCGTTCCTGACCCCTGGTGAGTTGCCCTGCAAACGCACGGGTATGTTCATGGTCACCGGCTTGTCATCGAACAGCTGGTAAAAATCAACGTGCAAGATGCGGTCCGTGACGGGGTGGAACTGAATGTCTTGCATAACGGCCCTTACAACCTCGCCGCCATCGAGCTCAATGGCAACGGTATGCGCGTTGGGAGTGTACACTAGGTCTTTGAACGCCAGTTCTGGTGCTGAAAAGTGCAATGGCTTATCCCCTCCGTATACCACGCAAGGAACCTCTCCAGCATTACGTAGGGCCTTCGTTGCCTTTTTGCCCACGCTTTCTCTTTCTGATCCTTTAATTGTAATTGACTTCATTATGTATGTTAAAGATTAATATTCAAACATTGGTTTTGCACTGTTCCGTGCGCCTTGGCTACATTAGGAACTTGGAGGAGATGGAGCTGTTGTTGTGCACGCGGTCCATGACCTCGGCAAACAGGTCGGCACAACTCAGCACCCGCACCTTATCGCTCTTGATCTCAATGGGAATGGAATCGGTGATGATCAATTCCGTTAATTTGGATTTTTCAATTTTCTCGTAGGCACCACCGGACAACAGGCCGTGGGTGGTAATGGCGCGCACGCTCTCGGCACCGCGTTCCATCATCAGGTCTGCCGCCTTGGTCAATGTTCCGGCGGTGTCCACCATATCGTCCACCAGTACCACGTTCTTTCCCTGTACGTCCCCTATGAGTTCCATATGGCTAATGATGTTGGCCTTGGCCCGTTGCTTGTAGCACACCACCACGTCGCTTTCCAGGGCCCTGGAATAGGCATAGGCCCTTTTGGAACCGCCCATGTCGGGAGAGGCAATGGTAAGGTCCTTGAGCCCCAAATTCTTGAGGTAGGGCAAAAAGAGGGTAGAGGCAAACAGATGGTCCACCGGTTTTTCAAAGAACCCCTGGATTTGATCGGCGTGCAAGTCCATGGTGATGATGCGGGTGGCACCGGCCGTTTCCAACATCTTGGCCACGAGTTTGGCCGCGATGGGCACCCGGGGCTTGTCCTTACGGTCTTGCCTGGCCCAGCCAAAGTAGGGCATCACCGCCGTGATGTGCCGTGCCGATGCCCTTTTGGCGGCATCGATCATCAACAACATCTCCATCAGGTTTTCCGGTCCGGGATGGGTGGAGCCAATGATAAAGATGCGGGCCCCACGAATGCTTTCCTCGTAGGAGGGCTGGAACTCCCCGTCGCTGTAACGCGAAAAGACAATGTTGCCCAGTTTGGCCCCATAGGCCTTGGCGATCTTCTCTCCGAGTGCTGTACTCTGTGTACAGGCAAAAATCTTGGGTTCAGGAACTTGGTACGGCATCTGAATGAAATTGGCTTCCCCCTGCACCAGGGAGATGGAACACCCCTGATTTCTAAGGAGGTGCAAATTTAGAAATTAATTTGTCTCGCTAAAGGATAATTGTTGATAATTTTGATGTTGAAAAGAAAATATTTTTTAATTTTGCCTTCCGTTCAAAAGGCGTGAAACCCTTTTGGTTTGCTCGAGTGGCGGAACTGGTAGACGCGCTGGATTCAAAATCCAGTTCCTTTGGAGTGTGGGTTCGATTCCCACCTCGAGTACAAGTAAAGACCTTCCCGTTTCGGGGAGGTTTTTTGGTTTTGGCGGGTGTGGGTTCCCCCGAGGCTTCGGGGCCACCTCGAGTACAAGTGAAGACCTTCCCGTTTCGGGGAGGTTTTTTTGGTTTTGGAGGGTGTGGGTTCCCCCGAGGCTTCGGGGCCGTCCCGGGTACTTGAGAACCTTATTAATCAAATGATTTTCATGGTTTTGTGCTTTTAGAAGTGACAGTTAAGTGACGGTTTTTTTAAAATTTGGCTTGTTAAACATTATTCCAGCTAATTTTATGAAAGTACAGAAATTTAATTTCAACGTTCAGGCCCCATATTCTCGTCATTGTTACTTTTTTATGAGAAGGATGTCGCAAGTTCCGATCCTGCCACCTCTTGCACTTATAACCATGGTCACCTCAAGAAACTGAAGCACTCTTCTTGGTCGCTTGTGTTAAACAAGAATTTCACTTTTCAGTTCAACGGGATTAAATTTTAGTAACTGTGAATTATATGCTGATTAATTTGGCTAGCTTAAATGAATGCACGATTTTCAACAATATTGCGGCTATTTTGAACTAATGTGTCCTAGTGAGTAACCATGTTCTATTGTATTTTTAAGAAATTTAAAACGCCATAAAATCTACTCCAATGAAATCAGCCATAACATTTCTTGATACCAACCGAGATATTCTCTGGCGAGTTACATTTGACCGTTAAAAATTATAAAATCTGAACAGATGAAAAGAATGATAAACTTGTCGGTTCTACTTTTAATAATACTGACCACTATTGCCTGTAAGGAAAAACCGCATAATAAAACAACTGAAAACGAAGTAATTCTGGAAACAGAGCGCATAAGTAAAGAAATTGACCCATCTAACTTTAGGTCCCAAATTGATGGAAAAGAAGTTGGTCTGTACACCCTAATGAATAAAAACGGGCTGAAAGCCACATTTACCAATTACGGCCAGCGCCTGATCTCCCTTTACGTGCCCGATAAAAATGGGGATTTCGAGGATGTGGTACTCGGGTTTCCTACTCTGGAAGGATACATCAACGCCGATGAAAAATACTTTGGGGCGACCATCGGTCGGTATGGCAATAGAATCGCAAAGGGCAAGTTTACCTTGGACGGGAAGCAGTACGAACTGGAGACGAACAACGGCGAAAACCATTTGCACGGGGGTGAAAAGGGCTTTGAAAGTGTTGTCTGGGATGCGAACCAAATATCCGATAACGAAATCGAGTTTACCCGTACCTCTCCCGATATGGAAGAAGGTTATCCCGGTAATCTGGAGGTCAAGGTAAGCTATTTATTGACGGATGACAACGAGCTGAGAATAGACTATGAAGCCGTGACTGACAAGAAAACACCGATCAACCTGACCCATCATTCTTTTTTCAACCTACGAGGCGAAGGCGATGGTACGGTCGACGAGCATATTCTGATGATCAATGCCGATAAATTTACGCCGGTGGACGCAGGACTTATCCCAACTGGGGAGCTTCAAGAGGTGGCTGGTACTCCGTTCGATTTTACTAAGCCAAAACCCATCGGCCAAGACCTTGGGGTAGAGAACCAACAATTGAAGTACGGCGGAGGCTATGATCATAATTTTGCATTGAAGGATGCGCCTAAGAATGAAGACGGTCTGGTCTTGGCGGCCAAGGTCACCGAACCGGAAAGTGGACGTGTCATGGAAGTGCTGACCGATGAGCCGGGACTTCAATTCTATGGCGGTAACTTTTTGGATGGCGGGGTGGTCGGAAAAAGCGCGAATCCATACATATTCAGAGGTGCGTTCTGTCTGGAGACCCAGCACTTTCCCGATGGCCCCAATCAGCCTGATTTCCCCAATACTATTTTGGAACCTGGGGATACCTATAGTTCAACCTGCGTGTATAAATTCAGTACGCAACCGTAAAGCCATATAAATGGATAAGGTGTTTAACAAGTTGAGTTTTACACTTTTATTGTGCCTTTTTATCGGAATGCCCGGACCTTATGCACAAGACAGACCGTACCGAAACAAATAATCTTATGGATGACATGCTCGAAAAGGCCTCTGAGATGATAGCGTTATACCAAAATTGGGCGGATGAAATCAATGTTTTACCGTGGGACGAAGTGCTCGAAATCCGCGAGAAGAGACGCCAGAAAAACCCTTAGTAATCTTGGTTTTGCAGGGTTTCTTTTTTTGCAAAAGAAGTAGGTGTCAATTGAAAATGTTTCTTGAAGACCCTGCTAAAATAACTGGGTTCGTAACCGGTCATATAGGCAACTTCCGAAATTGAATAGCCTTCTTGCAAAAGTATTTTTGCTTTTTCCATACGTATTTTTTTGATGAGGTCCGAAGCGCTGCTACCTGTTATTTTCTTGATTTTTAAGTGCAATAGGGATCGGCTGATTCCGGCAAGTTCCGATAGTCTCTCTATCGTGAACCCCGGATCTTCATAGTGGGCCTCAATCAGATCGGTGATCTTTAAGAGGAATTCCCTGCTTTGATTGTTTTTTGGAACATGGCCCGATTCTTTTTTAAGAATGCCAGAATAGCGTTGTTGTAGATTATTGCTCGACTCTAACAGGTTGTTGACCAATAAATCAAGCTCCTTAAGGTTAAAGGGCTTGGCCATAAAGGCATTGGCGCCCATTTCCAATCCATCCAGCTTATCTTGTTCATTGGTTTGGCCGGTAAGCATAAGAAAAGGCACATGGCTCGTCTTTTTCGATTTCTTGACCGCTTTACAGAGCATAAAGCCGTCCATATTCGGCATACGAACATCGGATATGATAATATCGGGTGCGGTCTTTTCTAATTTCAATAATGCCTCTTTTCCATCTTTGGCTGTAATTACCTTGTAGTCGGCCGAAAAATGCTTGTGCAAAAAGGTCAACAACTCACGATTGTCCTCAACGAGCATTAACGTAAATTCTTTGGGTGTCGGTGCTTCATCCAATTGATTTGGTTGGTTATGTTCAACGATTAAATCTACCGGTATATCCGCATTCTTGTTTCCATGGATCCTGTTCACTTTTTTATCCTCGGTCAATTGTAGTGTCAAAGGTAGTTCTATTGTAAAAGAGGTGCCTTTCCCTCGGGTACTTTTATAGGCCATCGAACCGTTCAGAAAAGCCACCAAGCTTTTTACCAAGGCCAACCCGATCCCTGATCCGGTTTTTTCTCTCTTGGAATTATTTTGGAACGGTACAAAGAGGTTTTCGCGATCTTCTTTTTTTATACCGCTACCCGTATCTTTGACTTGTATTTTTATAAGACCTTGATTTTTGGTTTGGGTAGCTATTTCTATGGAAATGCCTAGTTTTACTTTGCCATAGGGTTTTGTGTTCTTTACGGCATTCGAGACCAAATTGGATACGATCGTCTCTAACTTTTCCGCATCAAAACAGCATTCATATTTCTCGACGTTCGTTTTAAAGGACACCTGAAGGTTCTTATGTCTAAACAGGGGGTCAAAGGCATAAAACGTATCCTTTAAAAAAACAACGATGTCGCCCTCGCCCAGCTCCAATGTTGCATGATCTGTCTCCATTTTTCGGAACTTTATCAATTGTTGGACGAGGTGGTGCAATTTTCGGGCACTCTGTTTTACCGAAACAAGACTACTATGGTTTCCGGTAAAAGATGACTTCAGGGAGAGTTCTTCGATTGCGGCGATGATCAAGGTCAACGGGGTTTTGAACTCATGCGAAATAAAGGTAAAGAAGTTGAGCTTGTGCTGGTTGATTTCCTTGATTTTGTCGTTTTCAATTCGTTCCAACTGTACGGCTAAGTTCTTTTTTTGGATAAATTTTAGAAATCGGTAGTAACCATAAACGGCCAAAAGAAATACTAATGTGTAAATGGCAAATGCCCAGGTTGTCTTCCAAAAAGGTGGAAGTATCGTTATTGCCAGAGTTCTCTGAAAAAATTTTTCTCCGACCGTATTGGCGTTGCTAGAACTACGAAGATGAAAGGTGTATTCGCCATGTGGCAGATTGGTATAAGTGGCCGTGCGCTTGTTTCCCACATTGATCCAATCGCTTTCATATCCTTCCAAGTAATAAGAATAGGAATTGTCGCCCTCTGAGAAATAATCCGTTTTCGCGAATTCCAGGGTAATGGCGTTTTCATTATGCTTTAAGGTTAAGGTATCCACTTTGTCAATATGGGCCTTCAAGGGTGATTTGTCGCCTATTTCAACTTCCTTGTTAAAAAGTTTCAGCCCCGTAAAATTTATATTCGATGATTCGATAGGTGTATTTAGGCTGTCCGGATGAAAATAAGTAAGTCCATTGACCGACCCAAAGTACATCCATCCCTCTTTATCCTTAAGAAAGGACTTGTAATTGAATTGATTTGAAGACAGCCCGTCAGATAGGTAGTAGTGCTCGAACGATTCATTTTTCGGGTCATAAAAATTCAATCCTGAATTTGTGGAAACATAATATCCTTTATTGGGGGCTTCCAGAATTCCGTAAACTGTATTGTTGGATAGCCCTGCTTTCTTATCGATAATACGAAAGGACTCGGATGAGGGTTCCCATTTCATTAGACCGCCCCCATAAGAACAAAACCAAAGTTGACCCTGTTGGTCTTCATAGGCACCAATAATTTCATTGTCGGAAAGGCCGTTCTTTTCGGGAACGTCCGTTGTATAATTGAGCACTTTTTCTGAATTTGCCATTACCCTATAGATTCCTGATTTAGAGGTACAGATCCATAAGTCCTCGTTCTTATCCTTTAACAGGTCGTAAACAAATACATTTTCGAAAGTTTCGGGGGTATAGATGGAAAACGAATCGGTTTGGTAGTCATAAATATTGAGTCCGTATTGGGTGCCTACCAATAGCTTGTTCTCTTCGAGCTGTAAAAGGGAATAGACATGATCGTTGGATATGGAATTGGGGTCGTCAGGTTGGTTTTTAAAGACCGTAATAGTACCGTTCGTAGGGTCGTATCGATTAAGGCCGCCCAAGAAGGTGCCTATCCAAATGTACCCTCTACTATCTTCTAAAAGGGCGTGGACATTGTTACTGCTGATCGATCGGTTATCGCCGTTTTGATGCTTTAGGTAACTGAATGTATTTTTATTCTTGTGGTAAATCGTAATTCCACCATCTTCCGTTGGGACCCAAAGGTCGCCATTGCGCAGCTGGATTATTTCACTGATCGCTTTTCCGCTTAACGACTCATTAAATTCGTTGGGCAACATTTTAAGGAAACCGGTTTTTACGGGTTTCGAATAATTGAGACCACCAAAATAGGTGCCGATCCACATAATGTTTTCGGTGCTTCTGAACAGGCTATGTACGGCCTTGTCAGACAGACTGTTGGGCGTATCGTAGAACGATTGACCGTAGTGCTCACTAGTTCCTTCGGTCTTGTCGTGAACAAAAAGACCGTATTCTGTTCCTATCCACAGCTTATTGTTTTCGTCTTCGGAAATGGCCCTTACCACATTGGCTTCCAGTTGATTAGGTAGTTTGGAAAAGGATACGTGCTTAAATTCATCTTCGGTTGTGTCATATTTGAAGAGGCCCTTAAGTGTGCCAAGCCAAACCGTACCTTCCTTATCCTTGTATAGGGTAGGTTTTACATAGTAACCACTCAGACTAGGCGAATTGGTTCTTTTAGGGTACTCATATTCTTTAATCGTTTCCCCTTGTCCGTTTATTAGGAGTATTTTATCGTCCGAGGCCAAAAAATATACATTGGCCTTATAATCACAAATGGCCCTGACATTTGTCCTGCCGATTATATTTTCTATACCGAATCCCTCATCAATTTTGAAAAGGCCATTTCTACTACAGATAAAACCAAGACCACCCGTAGATCGATAAAGATTGTTGACAAAACCTATTGAACGATCGGAGCCTTCTATCATTTTGAAGCTGTCAAGAGTATAATTGTATATATATAGACCGTGATTGGTTCCGATAAAAAGAGTATCCCCGTTAGACAACAATGAGGTAATCTGGGTAAGCCCGGATCCAATCTCACTGTTATGATAGGTTTTTACTTCATAACTGTTATAACTATCCAAGCCCTCACCCGTCGCAATCCAGATTAGACCCTTGTCATCTTGTTCAATGTCTGAAACAAAACTATGTGACAGACCTTGTTCCGAGGTGATCTTAAAGATTTCGCGCTGCTGTGAAAAAACCAAAACGGAGCAATTCAGTACGAGAATACCAACTATGGACTTTTTACAAGTTCGAAGGACCGCTTTCATGTGGCATATAAATTAAATAGGCACTGGGGTTTAAAAACTTAAACCGTGAAGATCAAAGTGAATTTTTAGACAAATATCCTAGAAATTTAAACTAAACTACAAAAAATATTTTCGACAATAGGCTAATCTTGTGTAACGGAAAAGATATCTATTCTCTTGAGAACATTGTATTTAATCTATTAGAGGGTCTTTAAAGATTGCTTTTTCGAGTAGGATATTTGTAGAAAGACCATTGAATAATTTGATTATCCTAAAAGAGTATGATATGTAAGGCATGTTTACATTGAGCCAGTACTATAAGATTGTACAAGAATTGCATTTAAGTTAACGGACCATAGCAATGAAAGTTTATCCTTTTGAAATCCCGAAACCCATGAACGAGAATTTGGTCGTTACGCAGGATCTCGAAGGCTCATTTTACAACAAGCTTCATGTGCACAAGGAAATACAGATAACCTATATCGTCAAAGGTAACGGTAGCCTTGTTGTCTGGGACAGTGTGCATTCATATGTGTCGGGCGATCTTTTTGTCATAGGCAGTGATATTCCACACGTATTCAAATGTTTTGATGGCTGCAAAAACTCCCATAGAATATCAATATTCTTTACAGCTCAGACTTTTGGTGCCGATTTTTTCGAGATCGAGCAATTGGAAAGTATAAAAGCCTTTTTCTCTTTAACTCAAAATGGTTTTAGGTTAACGAACTACAAAGCAGATGTTGGCCAAATTATGAGGAGTATTCCTGTTGCCGACAAGTTTAAAAAATTCTTGATGTTTCTTGAACTTATCGAAAAATTATGTAGATATGACAAGGAAAGATTGACAAATTTCATTTCAACTCAAGGCATTTCTAGTAGTGAGGGCAATAGAATGCGCGTGGTTCTCGATTATGTGATGGAAAACTTTAGAAATATCATAACCCTAGAGGAAATAGCCGAGGTGGCCTGTATGACCCCGAACGCTTTTTGTAGATTCTTTAAAGAGCGTACGAATAAGACCTTTTTTTCTTTTCTTATCGAGATGAGAATAGAGCACGCCTGTCACTTGCTAAAAGAAAACAGAGATTTATCGGTAGCCGGTGTCTCTATCGAATCGGGGTTTAAGTCGATTACGAATTTTAATCGAAAGTTCAAAAAATGTAAGGGAATGACACCTTCGGAATACGTACAAAATACAAGCATCTCGCTACAGTTTGCGAGCTAGGTGCTGCGATAACCTTGGTTTTCCATATTGGGGTCTTGAACCTGCACTGCGATGCCGTTCGGCACTAAAAAGAGAACATAAGTCTGTATGCGCTAGACCTTATAGGCTTATATTATTTTATCATAACACTATTTTATCCTGATGAAACTATTTTCTTTTTAGGGCATTGTACAGTGAGTATATTCACGGTAAAGAATACGGAAAAACCTAACGAAACTAAGAGCAATGGAGAATATGTTTAAAACTTTCGATCCGGTTATCAAAAGAATGGCTTTTTGGATAGCCTTGTTCTTAGCTGGAACACCTATGGCCTTCGGGCAAGTAATGACCATTACCGGTAGCGTAAGCGATGATCAAGGCCAACCCATACCAGGGGTAAGTGTAGTGGTCCAGGGCACGGCTACGGGCGTAGCCACTGATTTTGATGGAAACTATGTTATAAGTGCCAATCCGACAGATGTTCTGGTCTTTTCATATATTGGCTTCACTACGCAAGAAGTGAACGTGAACAATCAGACCACGGTCAACGTTACCCTTCAAGAAGACGTGGCCCAGTTGGATGAGGTTGTCGTGGTGGGCTATGGTACTTTAAAGCAAAAGGAAGTGACCAGTGCCATCATCAGCGTAAAGGAGGAGAGTTTCAACAGAGGTAACCTGAACAGCCCCGAACAATTACTGGCGGGTAAGGTCGCAGGCTTGACGGTTTCGAAACAAGGCGGTAGCCCAACTGCTGGATCGACGATTCGCTTAAGAGGTTTAACCACTTTTGGGGCTAATACCGAACCATTGATAGTGATTGATGGTGTAATCGGCGGCAGTCTTAACAATGTAGATCCCAACGATATAGCTTCAATCGATGTCTTAAAAGATGCTTCCGCTGGTGCCATCTATGGGACCAGGGGTAGTTCGGGGGTAATCATCATAACCACGAAATCAGGTACCACCCAACAAAAACCGCAGTTAGACTTGAATGTTTACAGCGTATTGGAAGAAATTGCCAATTTGCCGAAAACCGCAAGTGTCGAAGATTTTTTGGCGAATGGAGGCCAAGACTTTGGCACGAGAACCGATTGGATGGACGAGACCACCCGTACCGCTATGACCAACGTGTATAATGCGGCCTTTTCGAACAACATCGGTGGCACTTCGTATAGGGCTTCCGTCAACCTTCGCGATATTGAAGGCATTATACAAGACCAAGATGTGAACGCCTTGAATGCAAGGGTCAATCTTTCGCAGCGTTTGTTCGATGATCGTTTAAGATTAACGGGCATAATATCCTTTACAAGAACTAATTCCAATTTGCAGGATGAAGGGGCCTTGCGTCAGGCACTGTTGTGGAATCCCACTGCACCGGTTTTTGAAACACGACCCGAAGCAGATTTGGGAAGGGACCCAAATAGATTCGGGGGCTATTTTGAAACGGAGGAACAATCGGTTTTCAACCCGATAGCCATGTTGAACTTGAATACCAGGGAGCGTAAGGATAAACGTACCTTGGCCAATTTCAAAGTAGATTACGAGCTGGTAGAGAATTTGACGCTATCCGCCAATTACTCCTATCAAGTGACCAGTAGATTGGAAGGATTCTATAGCAACTCCGGTTCCATTACGGGTGCAGGTCGAGGCCTTGAGGGCGGCGAGCGTGTCGGTGGGCGTGCAGAACGTGTGACTTTTGACGAGAGCGATCAATTGTACGAGTTTACCGCCAACTACTCAAAGACCTACGGAGATTTCAACTATACAGTTCTTGCGGGTTACGGTTATCAAGAGCAGCTCTACGAGGAGTTTTGGGCAACAAACACAGATTTCATTACGGATAGCGTTTTGTGGAACGATTTGGGACTAGGTCTCGGATTGTCTAATCCGGGTGGAGCCGTTGCGGGCTTAGATTCTTTCAAATCAGAAGCACTGCTAACATCGTATTTCGGCCGTGCCAACCTGAGTTATAGCGACACCTACAACCTTGCGGCTAGTTTCCGTAGGGAAGCTTCTTCGAGATTTGGTGCCAACAACAGATGGGGTAATTTTTGGGCCTTGAGCGGTAGTGTCAATTTGGACAATATTTTTGAAATCGACAACGTAGAAATACTGAAGCTCAGGGCAGGTTATGGGGTTACCGGTAATACACCGGTAGAACGCTATGCTTTTTTGGAAACCCTTGGCGCCGATCCAAATAATCTTGGATTTGTTAACGGTCAGTTTATTCCTGCCGTCGAGCCCACATCGAACCCCAACCCAGATCTAAAATGGGAAGAAAAAGGCGAATTCAATGTTGGTCTGGATTTCTCCATTTTTGACAACAGAATATATGGATCATTGGACTATTTTAATAGGACGACTTCCGATTTGTTGAATACCATAGATGTGCCAAGTCCGCCCAATTTATTTCCTAGGACTTTGGTCAATTTAGGAGAGTTGGAAACCAATGGTTTTGAAGCTCAAGTAACTTTTGGTTTGTTCGATAAAGAAGACTTCACTTGGGATTTCGGGGTCATCTTCGATACCAATGAAACGAAATTGGTAAGGTTCAATAATTTGGAGAGTTCTGAATTTTTGCTCGAGAACCTGGGCACCCCTGGGTTTAACAACTTGTTGGCGACCAGGGTAAAGGAAGGTGATGTCATCGGAAATATCATGGCACCCCAATTTTCCCGTTTCAACGATGAGGGCAAGGCCCTTGTCTTTGCCGCGGACGGTACCGAAGTATTGGCTTCCGAGGCTTCGCCCGATGATTTTGTGGTGGCCGGAAACGGACTACCGGATTTCAGCCTAAGTTTCACGAACACATTTACCTATAAGGATTTTGACCTCAACTTTTTATGGCGTGGCATTTTCGGTCATAGCTTGGCCAATTTGCCCGCGGCCAAATTGGGGCATCCCGTTCGGGCCACACAGTTTCGGTATATCCAGCCTGATTTTTTCAACCCTGCCGATACCGACGATAGCGCATGGCATACAGAATATGTCGAAGATGCCTCGTTTCTGAGACTGGACAATATAACCCTAGGATATAATCTCAATGTGAAGAACCTTGGGGCATTTTCGAAACTCCGGTTTTATGCCACAGGTAACAACCTGATTACCATTACTGGCTATTCAGGTGCGGATCCCGAACCAAGATTTACGGGAAACACGGGTATTTTAGCTCCGGGCTACGATCGTTTGGCCAATTTTTTCCCGACCCGTTCCCTAACCATAGGTATTAACGCTACTTTCTAAACTAATGAAAACTAAAACGCAAACGATGAAAAATAGAATAATAGTATTAGTACTGTTGTCGGCTTTTGTGCAGCATTCATGTAGTGATATCGAAGCGGATGTGTATTCCGAAATCACACCGGAGACGTTCTATCAGACGGATGTTCAATTGGCCGCAGCCGCCGCTTCTGCTTATACCCCATTGTACAGTTATTGGGGAAGTTTTGAGGAGCAAGACATTACCACCGACCAGTCTACTTGTCCGATCAGGGTAAATGGTGGTTGGAACGACGGTGGATTATGGCCCCGTTTGATGGAGCACAACTTCAACGAGCGTGATTTCGTTAATGGCGAATGGAACCGCTATTTCGGTGGTGTTGCGTCCTGCAATCGTTTGATAGAGATTTTTACCGAAAATGTGGGCGCCGATGCACAGATCAATTCTGAGTTGCGCGCGCTTAGGGCATTCTATTATTTCAAATTATTGGATCTTTTTGGTAATGTGCCCATAGAGACCCGGTTTGCCGAGGCCGACCCGGCACCACCACAATCGTCCTCAGCTGAGGTTTTTGCGTTTGTGGAGCAAGAGTTGCTCGAGAGCATCCCGAACTTACGGGAAGAAAAGAATATCGAGACCTATGGTAAAGTCAACAAATGGGTGGCCTATACGGTATTGGCCGATTTATACACCAATGCAGAACGTTTCGGTGCCGGAGCACATTATCAAGAAGCGGCCGATGCCGCGAATGCCGTAATCAATAGCGGAACGTATTCCTTGGAAGCTGGTTATTTTAAAAATTTTAGGGTAGATAACGAAAGTTCCAATGAGAACATTTTTATCATTCCTTTTGACAAGAATACCGCGCGGGGCCTCAATATATGGTCGGGTGCCCTGAACCAATCGGCAAGACCTTCTTTTGGATTGGTCGGCCAGCCATGGGGCGGATTTAGCATACAGGAAGACTTTTACAACGCCTTTGAGGCGGATGACAGACGTAGGGGTATGTTTATTGTGGGTCAGCAGTATACCATCGACGCCGAACCTACATGGACCGACACGGATGGGTTTTTTTACAACAATCCGCAACCTGAGTTCGAATTGATAGACTGTACAGAGGATTTCAATAGGGCACTTCCCGAAGAATTGGCCGAGAAACCTATCGACTGCAACATATTCATTACTCCCGAAATTTCATTGACAACGGCTAGGGGAATTGCCTATTACCGAGAAGGCGCCAGATATGGTAAATATGAAATAGAATTGAACTCGGGCCAGCGTAACTATTCCAACGATTTCGCCATCTATCGATTTGCCCACGTACTGTTGATGCGGGCGGAAGGTCTCTGGAGAGCCGACAACGGCAGTGCAGAAGCCTTGAACCTCGTAAATCAGGTGAGGGAAAGAGCAGGCCTGCCCGCACTTACGACACTTACCGAGGACGATTTATACTGGGAACTTAAAAAAGAATTGGCCATGGAAAATCATGCAAGACCTATTACGATCCGTTTCGGTCATTGGGAAGATGCTTGGTTTTTAAAGGAGGCCAACCCTGGTGAAACACACAAAAGATTTTATCCAATACCTCTAGAACAGTTACAGTCCAATGTGAACCTAACGCAGAATCCGGGATATTAGAATTTGTTAGTTTTTTAGTTAGTTTTAAAATTGAAGAGGGGCGGGTTCCCTCTTCTTTTTTAACTAGGGTTTTAGTAATTTCATTGGTGTATGCGACTGGTTTTACTTTTAGGTTTTTTCATTGGGATAGCCTCATGTAAAGAGGGGAAAAAACCTTCGGCTGGGATAACCGTTTTCGAGTTTTTGGACGCTTCGGCATCAGGTATTTCATTCAATAACCAACTGGAATATACCGAAGACTTCAACATCTATCTCTACAAAAGCTTCTATAATGGCGCTGGGGTTGGTATGGCAGATTTTAACAATGACGGTCTTCAAGATCTATTTTTTTGCGGCAATCAAGTCGATAATCGACTCTACCTGAATTTAGGGGATTTTAAATTTAGGGATGTCACCGAAACTTCAAGCGTAGCCAGTCAAGGTGCTTGGAGCACAGGGGTCAGCATTGTAGATATCAATGCCGATGGATGGATGGATATTTATGTATGCAAAAGCGGAAAGCCCGATAGCAAAAACAGAAAAAATGAACTATTTGTACATACAGGAAAACTAGATGCCTCAGGAAACCCCATATTTGAGGAAAAGGCCAACGAATGGGGAATAGATGATCTGGGCTTTTCCGTGAACGCCACTTTTTTTGATTACGACCAAGATGGTGATCTTGACATGTACCTTTTGAACAATTCCATCAATCCTTCGGAAGTGGTGCTGGATGCGAAAAAAGGATTGCGGGAGATATACGATGCAGACGGCGGCAACAAACTGTACAAAAACATTGGAAATCGTTTTGTCGATGCAACTAAAGAAGCCGGAATTTATGGCAGTGCCATTGGCTTTGGCCTAGGTGCCTCGGTCGGGGATGTGAATCGTGACGGCTGGCCCGATCTCTACGTTGCCAATGACTTTTTTGAAAAAGACTACCTCTACTATAACAATAAGGATGGTACGTTCAGGGAAGCTTTGGAGCGCTCCCTGAACGAGATAAGCCAAGGGGCCATGGGCGTCGATATTGCCGATTTGACCAATGACGGTTGGCCAGAGATCTTTGTGACCGAAATGCTTCCGAATGGCCATGAACGGCAAAAGACAAAGGTGCTTTTTGATGGTTGGGACAGCTACGCGCTGCGATTGCAAAATGGATACCATCGGCAGTTCCCTAGAAATACCCTTCAGCTGAACCAAGGCTTGAAGCCCTGGGACAGTATTTCAACCTTTAGCGAAGTCTCCCGCTTTGCCGGAACCGCTGCCACTGAATGGAGCTGGGGCGTACATATGCTCGATCTGGACAACGATGCCCAAAAGGAAATATACGTGACCAATGGTATCGTCAAAGATCTGTTAGATCAAGATTATATCGATTTTTACAACAATGCCGATCAACTGCGTAAAATGTACCAAGAAAAAGGAGCGGTAATCAAAGAACTTGTCGATAAGATGCCTTCTTCGAAGGTTTCCAATTTCTTGTACAAGAACGACGGAAATCTCTGTTTTCATGATCTTGCCGTGGATTGGGGCCTGGGCACTCCCTCTTTTTCCACGGGTGCAGCTTTTGGCGATCTTGACAATGATGGCGATTTAGACCTTGTAGTGAACAATTTGAACGCACCCCCCTTTTTGTATCGGAATACGACCAAAAAGAACTTTTTGAATTTGAAGTTGATGGGAGATAGGCAAAATAAAGATGCCATCGGAAGTCAAGCTACAATTTACGTCAATGGTCAAATACAATATCAAGAACTATTCCCGGTTCGTGGTACCATGTCCACTATGGACAATCGCCTGAATTTTGGCGTAGGAAATTCTGATCAGGTGGACTCGCTGGAAATTCGTTGGCCAGATGGTGGATATACTGTTTTGCATGATGTGGCGGCCAACCAGTTTTTAAAAGTCGGCAGAACTAAAGTCAAAATTACGGAACGGCCGTCCAGAAATGTTAAGGATGATGTTAACGTCTTTATGCTAAAGGAAGTCACTGATGCTAATTTCGGTTTTCAATTTGCCCATCAGGAGAATGCCTATTTGGACTTAAATCGGGACAAACTACGCTACAATTCCATTTCAAAAGAGGGCCCCAAAATGGCCTTGGCGGATGTTGATGGCGATAATGTTATGGATGTGTTTATTGGAAATGCATCCGGCAGTTTAGGTATGTTGTATAAGGCTTCAAAAATCCAGGGATTTAGTTCCCACGGAGACCAAATTTTCGAGAAGGATAAACAAGCGGAAGATGCCGGAGCTGTTTTTGTAGATGCGGACAATGACGGCGATCAGGATCTGTTGGTGGCCAGTGGAGGTTACGAATACCCGTCCAGCAGCTTTGCCTTGGCAAATCGTTTGTACTTGAATGACGGAAAGGGTAATTTCAAAAAATCGAATCAGGTCATTCCCAGTGGGAAACTCTATGATACCTCGGTCATCCTTCCGGCCGATATCGACAATGACGGAGATATGGATTTGTTCGCGGGTTCAAGAACGCAACCATTGGCCTATGGAGTGCCTGCGCCCAGCTTTTTATTACAAAATGATGGGGCCGGGAATTTTTCGGACATTACTAAATCGCATGCCCAATTCTTTGGTGAAATGGGTATGGTCACCGATGCCGCTTGGTTCGATTATGACAATGACAATGACCAAGACTTGGTCGTGGTGGGCGAATGGATGCCCATTCGATTATTTGAAAACGATGAAGGATTTTTCACCGAAAAAACGAATGAAAAAGGATTGTCGGCAACAAATGGATTATGGAATACCTTGGAGGTTGCTGATTTGGATAATGATGGGTATCCTGACTTGATCGTTGGCAACCTGGGCAAGAATACCTTTTTTAAAGCTTCCGATGAAACGCCTTTGACGCTGTACGTGAATGATTTTGATGCCAACGGCCAAATTGACCATGTGCTGGGCATATATGAAAACGGCAAGCTATACCCGATGGCCACCAAAAAGGAGATGACGGCCCAAATGCCCTATCTGTTGAAGAAATACCTGAAACATTCCGATTATGCAGATCAGACGATTCAAGATATCTTTACTCCTGAACAATTGGAGAACGCTATTAAACTGATCGTGAACCAAACGGCTTCCATGGTCTTTTGGAACAATCAGGGTGTCTTTGAAGGTGTTACTTTACCATTAGAGGCGCAACTGTCGTCAATCTATGCCATTTTGCCCGTCGATTTGAACCAAGATGGATATCAAGAATTGGTTCTGGGCGGCAATCTTTTTACGGCCAAACCGCAAACGGGCACGTATGATGGTTCCTGCGGGTTGGTGCTTAAAGTTATGGCCGACAGGACTATTAAAAGTCTTTCCCCGGCCCAATCGGGCTTTTATGTTAAAGGCCAGATCAGGGATATAAAATCCGTTTCCATCGGAAACAAAGAACTAATATTAGTTGCCAGAAATAATGACGAGATCAAAGTATTTGAAAAAAATCGCTAGGGTTTCCCTTGCCAATTTATGGGTCATCGGCATTACCGCATTGGCCTTGGCCTGTAACGGGAAGCCGACCCTTGCGGAAGTAGAGGCGGAGGAATTGGCCCGGAATGTGGCGTTTGACAGTCTTTTTTACGGTCTCCATTTTGGAATGACCATGCAAGATTTCTACGACCATAGCTATGATATGAACCAAGAAGGCATTTTCTTTCAGAACAATATGAATGTGGAAGTGATCATCCATTATGACGAGGATTTCAGCTCGCCCGTTGATTTTGTCTTTTTCCCAGACACTTCCTATCCCACCATTCAAAAGGTCGACGGCTATATGATGTTTCGGCAGTGGGCGCCCTTTACAAAAGAATATCCTGCATCAAAACTACAAGAGGAGCTAAAGGAAAAAATGGAAGAATGGTACGGTGGCCGTGAGTTCATCAAAATCGAGCATCCGAAAGGTCATTGGCCGTATGCCTATGCCAAGGTGGACGGCAATCGAAAAATTGTATTGTACCGTTCTTTTGACGATCAAAAAGTGGAAGTGGTTTTTGAGAACCTGAACGCGAAGCATAAAGAATGAGAAGAGTAGTTCCATATCTGGCGCTGATTTGCAATTTCCTTTTTTTATCCTGTTCGGAAAATAACAATTCTGGGTGGCAAGCCCTTTTTGAATTGCTTCCTGCGGAAAGAACGAATATTGAATTTGAGAATACCCTCACCTCCACCAACGACTTCAACATATATCGATACCGTAATTTTTACAACGGTGCGGGTGTGGGTCTTGGAGATGTCAACAACGACGGACTCTTGGATATCTATCTGTCCGCGAACATGCAACCCAACCAACTTTATATCAATAAAGGGGATTTTGTTTTTGAGGACGTTACCCAAAAGGCAGGGGTCGCTGGCCAAAGGGCATGGTCCACCGGGGTTTCCATGGTCGATATCAATGCCGATGGATGGTTGGATATCTATGTCTGCAATTCGGGCGACGTTGCCGGGGATAATAAGCAAAACGAGTTTTTCATCAATAACCAAGATGGAACCTTTACCGATAAGGCAGAAGAAATGGGCTTGGCAGACAAAGGCTTTTCCACCCATGCCGCTTTCTTTGATTATGACAAAGATGGCGATTTGGATATGTACCAATTGAACAACTCCTACCGATCGATAGGAAGTTTTAATCTACGGGAAAACGAGAGGCCCGTGCGCGATGCCTTGGGCGGCGATAAGTTGTATCGGAACGAAAATGGCAGATTTATCGATGTCAGCGAAGAAGCGGGTATTTACGGCAGTGTCATCGGTTTCGGTTTGGGGGTGGCTGTTTCCGATTTCGATAAAGATGGTTGGCCAGACCTTTATATTTCCAATGATTTTTTTGAACGCGATTATGTGTATATGAACAATGGCGATGGCACTTTTCAGGAAGCTTTGGAAGAAATGATCAATTCCACCAGTTTGACCTCGATGGGTGTAGACGTGGCAGATTTGACTGGCGACGGTTATCCCGAGATTTTTGTGAACGATATGCTCCCGGAAACCGATGAACGCTTCAAAACGGCAATGACCTTCGAGAATTGGGACAAGTACCGGCACAATCTCAACAATGATTATTACCATCAGTTTACCAGAAATACGTTACAATTGAACCATGGCCCGATAGGCGAAAAGGGCCTGAAGTTCGGTGAAGTGGGCAGACTGGCGGGTGTTGAGGCCACCGATTGGAGCTGGACCGTGCTTCTTAACGACCTGGACAACAACGGCGAGAAGGATATCTTCATTACCAACGGCATGTATCAGGATATTCTTGATCAAGATTTCATCCAGTACATTGCGAATGAAGAAGTAGCGCGGATGGTCATCAAGGAAGAGGGTGTGGATTACAAGAAACTCATCGACCTAATCCCTTCAAAATTATTGTCGAATTATGCGTATTCGGGGAATGGAAATCTTGATTTTTCAAATGTTACCGCTGAATGGGGTTTACAAACCCCCGCCAGTTCAAGTGGTGCCGCTTATGGAGATCTGGATAATGACGGGGATTTAGATCTTGTCGTAAATAATGTCAACCAACCCTTATTTATTTATAAAAACCATACCGATAAGGTAGAAGCGAATCACAATTTTCTAAAAATCCGTCTTTTGGGCAACAGCGGAAATACCAATGCCATTGGGGCCAAAATAACACTAAAGGCCGATAATAAGCTTTTTTACCAGGAGCAATTTCTGAATCGGGGCTTTCAATCCTCAGTAGATCCACGCATACATTTCGGATTGGGAAACCTGTCCAAAATCGATACCTTGATCGTAGAGTGGCCTTCCGATAAGCAAACTTTATTGACCGGTGTGGATGTTAATCAAAATTTGGATATAAAGGAGTCGGATGCAAAACAGATAAAAATCCATCCAAGCGAATATCAAAAACCGATTTTTGAGGAGTTGACCATAAATCCTCCTTTGAATTTCAAGCATAAAGAAAGTCAGTTTGTCGATTTTAATCAAGAACGTCTGATCTACCATATGAATTCTACCCAAGGCCCAAAAATATCCGTGGCCGATGTTGACCAAGATGGTCGGGAGGATTTTTATATCGGTGGGGCAAAACATCAGGTCGGGCAATTGTACTTGGGGAAGGGAGCTATTTTTTCAAATTTTCGGCAAGAGGCATTTTCCAAAGACAAGGAGTCCGAAGATGTACGGAATTTATTCTTTGATGCCGATGGTGATGGTGACAAAGACCTCTATGTGGCAAGTGGCAGTAGCGAATTTGGCACTTCTTCTTTCGCTTTGGTAGATCGCCTGTACTTTAATGATGGAAAAGGAAATTTTGAGAACTCGGGCCAATCGCTTCCCGTGACGACACCGCAACATACTTCGACGGTAAAGGCCTCCGACTTTGATGGCGATGGTGATTTGGACCTTTTTGTAGGCACTAGAATGAAAAACAACAGCTACGGGGTGCCCCAGAGTAGTTTCTTGTTGCGGAATGACGGTACGGGCCGATTTACCAACGTTACCGAAACCCAAGCCAATGAACTTTTGGGTATAGGTATGGTAACCGACGCACTTTGGGCGGACAGGGACAACGATGGCGACCAAGATCTTCTGGTCGTTGGGGAGTGGATGGGCATTCGAATGTTTGAAAATAATGGTGGATTGTTAAAAGACATCAGCGAAGCTGTCGGTTTACAGGACACTTCCGGCTGGTGGAATACGGTCATAGCTTCGGATCTGAACGGGGATGGGATCCCTGATTTCATAGTAGGTAACCACGGTCTCAATTCGAGGTTCAGGGCTTCCAAAGAAAAACCTTTGACCTGTTACATCAATGATTTTGATGGTAACGGCTCGGTCGAACAGCTCATTTGCCAGTACAACGGAGAGAAACAATACCCCATGGTATTGCGCCATGATTTGATTGCCCAATTGCCCCATCTGAAAAAGGATATATTGAAATATGCCGATTACAAGAACAAGACGATGAACAATCTATTTTCCGAGGAACAGTTGCAACGATCGATCATACATGAAGTAACTGAATTACGGAGCGGAGTACTGTTAGGTAACGAGGACGGCGCCTACAGTTTTGCCCCGCTTCCAAAGGAAGCACAATACGCGCCCATATACGCGCTTCTATCCAACGATTTCGATGGGGATGGTGTTGCCGACCTATTGGCCGGGGGCAATTTGTACCATGCAAAACCGGAAGTGGGCAGATATGATGCTAGTTATGGGGTTTTGTTGAAAGGAAACGGCGATGGCAGTTTTACGACTTTGCCGATGCAAAAATCCGGCCTCGTTTTCGATGGAGAGGTAAGAGACTTGAAAATCGTGAAAATGGATGATAAGGAACTTCTGGTCGTGGCCCGAAACAATGATGCCCCGCAAGTATTTAAGTGGGGCCGTCAAAAACAACAAGATTTATGATAGAAGGCAGTAGGAGCATAGGGCAGTTATTTTTGATTTTGTTGGGTATTACCCTAGCCGTTTCCTGTGAATCGAAACCTGACAAACGATTTACCGAACTGAGTCCGCGTAGAACCAATATCGATTTTTCCAACACCATACAAGAAACGGAAGAATTCAACATTCTCGATTATCTCTACTTCTATAATGGTGGCGGAATCGCATCAGGGGATATTAATAACGATGGCCTTCCGGATCTTTATTTCACTTCCAACCAGGGCAAGGATAAATTATATCTGAATCAAGGCGATTTGGAGTTTAAGGATATTACGGAAAGCGCAGATGTCGGCGGGGAAGCTGGAAACCATAAATGGACAACGGGTGCCACAATGGTCGATATCAATGCCGATGGTTGGTTGGATATTTATGTTTGTGAGGTCAACGGCTATATGCAACTTACGGGAAAAAACCGTTTGTACATCAACAACCACAACCTAACCTTTACTGAAAGCGCAAAGGAATACGGCTTGGATATTGCAACATATTCCCAACAACCGGCCTTTTTTGATGCAGATCAAGATGGCGATTTAGATCTGTTTCTTCTTAACCATGCAGTACACACCCCCGATTCTTACCAAAAATCGGAAATCCGTAAGTCAAAGGATGTCCTCGCAGGAGACTTGTTCTTCATCAATGAGAACGGGCGTTTTCGTGACGCTACCGAAGCTTCGGGCATTTACAGTGGTCCAATGGGCTACGGACTTTCGGTCAATATTGCCGACATCAACAACGATACCTATCCGGATATTTATGTGGGCAACGATTTCCACGAAAATGACTACCTCTATTATAACAAAGGCGATGGAACTTTTGAAGAAGCGATCACCCAATCCACAAAGCACAACAGCACCTTTACCATGGGTGCAGATATCGCCGACTACGACAACGATGGCTGGTTGGATATTTTTACCTTGGACATGAAACCGGAGGATGAGGTAATCCAAAAACGTTCCGCCGGGGTAGATGCGTATGACGTTTATAATTATAAATTGAACTTTGGGTACCACTATCAATATTCACGCAACATGTTGCAACGAAACAGCGGTAGTATTTTGGACAGTACAAAAGTGGTCTTTAGTGAAATCGGGCAATTAAAGGGCATAGCGACCACGGACTGGAGTTGGAGTGCTTCCTTTGCCGATTTGGACAATAACGGTTTTAAAGATTTGTTCGTGACCAACGGTATTCCCCGACGGCCCAATGACCTGGATTTTGCCAACTATACGGCCAATGAAGTGGAATTGGACAGTCTTACCGCGATGGAAGGTTTGGCGAGAATGCCCGAAGGTGCGGCATCGAATTACAGTTTTGCCAATGAAGCGGGAAGTTTTGAAAATGTTTCCGAAAGTTGGGGGATCAATAAAAAAGGTTTTTCTAATGGCGCATTGCCCATTGACTTGGACAATGATGGGGATCTGGATCTCGTGATCAATAACCTGAACGAACCTGCTTCTATATATAAAAACAATACGATGGAGCTGGGAGGAGCAAATTATCTCAACATTCAATTAGCGGGGCCAAAAGGAAATCAAAATGGGATCGGTGCAAGGGCCTTGGTTTTTTCCAACGGTAAAATACAGTTACAGGAAAACAAACTTACTTCCGGGTGGCTCTCAAGCAGAAATTCAGACATATTGCATTTTGGCTTGGGAGTTGGTGAAAAAATTGATTCCGTACAAGTGATCTGGCGCGCTGGCAAGGCACAGACCATTGTGAATGTGGAAAAAAACTCCTTAGTAGCTGCTAAACATGGCCTGGCCAAGCATAGGCCTTACAAACGAATTCGAGCTGACAATTTAATTTTTAAGGATATGACCGCCATATCGGGTATAGACTTTTTGCACCGTGAAAACGACTTTGACGATTTTAACCGTGAAAAAATGATACCCCATCTTTTGTCTACCGAAGGACCAAAGATGGCGGTTGCCGATGTAAACGGCGATGGTCTGGACGATTTTTATATCGGCGGTGCCAAAGGACAATCGGGGGAACTGTACCTGCAACGGCAAAATGAAAAAACACTGTTCAAGAAAAATAGCCCGGCTATTTTTAAAGAACAATGGGTTCATGAGGACACCGATGCCGTCTTTTTTGATGCAGATGCCGATGGCGACCAAGATCTCTATGTGGTCAGTGGCGGTAGCGAACTTTTCAAGGGCGAGGGTTTGCAGGACCGGCTTTATTTGAACGATGGCGAGGGAAATTTTTCCTACGACCCGAAAAACCAATTACCGAACACCGAATTCAACGGTTCCTGTGTTGTGGCCTTTGATGCGAATGCCGATGGACTGATGGATTTATTTGTCGGAAACAGATCATATCCCACTAAATACGGACTTCCTGCGGCCAGTAAGTTCTTTCTGAACAGAGGTCAAGGGAAGTTTGCCGATGCCTCCATTTCGCTTTTAGAGGATAGGGGAAGTATAGGCATGGTCACAGATGCGGTGTGGATCGAAAATGAAAAGGAATTGGTAATCGCGGGCGAATGGATGCCGGTGACCATCTATAGTTTTAAGGAAGGCAATATCGAGCGAAAAAAATTGGAAAATACTTCAGGTTGGTGGAATGCTATTGAATTTGCCGATTTGAACAATGATGGAATTCAAGAAATACTTCTCGGTAATTTGGGGTTGAACACGAATATGCAAGCATCCGTTGAAGAACCTATGGATTTGTATGTTTACGACTTTGACGGAAACCTAAGTACGGACCCCATAATTTCCTATTACAAGAACGGAAAACGCTGGCCCTACGCTAACTTAGATCTTCTCGCCCAACAGATCGTGAACGTAAAACGAACCTATCGCACCTATTACGATTATGCCAATAGTTCCTTTTCCGAAATTTTTCCCGATGAGCAGTTGAACAAAGGGTATCATTCCCAGGTTCAGACCTTGGCTTCGTCCTATTTAGAATCTGCAAATGGAAAATATGTTCTAAAACCATTGCCCGAATCGGTTCAGTATGCCGCTATCAATGGTTTTGTTTCCGATGATTTTGATAACGATGGGAATACAGAGGTGATAGCCGTGGGCAATTTTTACGGAAATCAACCCTCAATGGGGCGTTCCGATGCTTCATACGGTAGTTTTTTAAAGGTTTCCAATGATTCTGTGTTGGTGGATGTACCTTTTGCCACATCCGGATTTGCAGTGGATGGTGAGGCGAGGGACATCAAAATAATGAATGGTCCTGAAGGGAAAAAATGGGTGCTGGTCAGTTTTAACAATCGGGGCATTAAACTCTTTCAATCGAAAAATTGATGCGAAACATAATCACGGCAATGATCCTTTTTCCACTATGGCTCTCCTGCAAAGGCGTCGCGATCGAAAGCCCACAAAAATCCCCGGAAAAAAAAGCCACGGCCCAAAGTAATTTGACCTTGCTTGACCGTTTGAAGAGCGTATCGGGAATTGCCGTGCAGCGTGGTGGGGTGGTAGTAAGGGGGCAGGTTGGCCAGCGAAGTGGGGCAACGGCGGCGACCAAACCTCTATTTGTGGTGGACGGACAACGTATCGGGAACGATATCGGAATAGTTCAGGGCTTGGTGGATACCAACGATATTGTTTCGGTAGAAGTTGTCAAAGGGGCGGCGACCGTAGATTATGGACTACAAGGGTCGGGCGGGGTAGTCCTTATTAAAACAAAGAAGAATTAGATTGTAAAGGTATCGAATGGCCGCTAACACTATATTAGTAAGTTGTCGTAGTATTTTACCACAAATCAGAGACGCACAATCGTTTTCTTGGAATCTTTTCGGCCTTGGCTTATATTTAAAATACCGGTGAATAAAGTAGTGCCAATTGTCTACAAGGCATTCCTAAGGAAACCATTTAAAACGATGACGGCAAACCTTAAAATAGTTAATCTCGATTATCGAGTAAAACCTAATATAATGAAAAAGTACATACTATTGGTGGCTGTTGTGTCAACCTTGGTTTCCTGTAAAGAAGGCCCATCAAAAAACGCGACATACAGTACAGAAAAATCCCACGCACTTTACCTTCAAAATAGGTCGCCCTTAAGGCCCAATGCGTATTTAGAACTTCCCTTGGGAAGCACAGCACCAGAAGGTTGGTTAAAAGACCAGTTGCAACGAATGGCCAATGGCATGACCGGTAAACTGGATAGCATATACCCAGAGGTGGTGGGCCCAAGGAACGGTTGGCTAGGAGGCGATGGCGATGGCTGGGAACGTGGCCCGTATTGGATCGACGGATTACTTCCCTTAGCCCATATTCTGGATGATGAAGAGCTAAAGGCAAAAGCTCAAAAGTGGGTTGAATGGACCATCAACAACCAAGCCGATGATGGATATATCGGCCCCGTTCCCTTTGAAGAAGAACCTGAACAACAACCCGGGTTGCAACGCGGAAAGCGAAAAGACTGGTGGCCCAAAATGGTCATGTTAAAGATATTGCGCCAATATTACAACGCCACGGGCGACGAACGGGTGATAGAAACACTCACGAAGTACTTTAAGTACCAATTAAGCGAGTTGCCAAAACGTCCTTTGGATTACCTTACGCTATGGGCCAATCGGCGTGGCGCGGACAACCTACAGGTGGTGTACTGGCTTTACAATATCACGGGAGATGATTTCTTGTTAGATCTGGGGGAAACCATACAGGAGCAGACCTTCCCGTGGACCACCGTTTTCAGCAATGGGGAGAATTACAACGATCCGGTGACACCTTGGCATTATACAAAGCTTAAGCGATACCCCTTTGACACTAGCGAAATAAACAATCTGACAGTCTCCAAAATTGGGGGCATACATACCGTGAACTTTGCCCAAGGCCTAAAAGCCCCGATAATCTATTATCAAAAGGACACCGATGAAAAGTATGTTGCTGCCGTAAAAAAAGCACTCAAGGACATTAAAAAATATCACGGGCAACCTCAGGGAATGTACGGGGGTGATGAACCCCTACATGGGCCCAACCCCGTGCAAGGTGTGGAGTTCTGCTCCGTTTCGGAGGAAATGTTCTCATTAGAAAGCATGTTGACAATCACAGGGGATATGGAGTTTGCCGATTTGCTCGAAAAGATCACCTACAATGCCCTGCCGCCTCAAGCATCTGACGATTATATGTCGCGCCAATATTTTCAGGCGGCCAATCAAATCGAGATCAGCGATCGATTGGAAACCTCGTTTCAGACCAACTCACATAAGGGTACCGATTTTGTGTTCGGCACACTTTCGGGCTATCCCTGTTGTACCACCAACATGCACCAGTCGTGGCCCAAATTTGTGCAAAACCTGTTCTATGCTACTCCTGATCGCGGGGTTGCTGCACTACAGTACGCTCCGGCAACGGTGCGCATGAAAGTTGCCGACAGTGTTGCCTTGCGAATTGTGGAAACCACGGGATTTCCATTTCGAGAATCGGTCGTTTTTGATTTCGAACTAGAAAAAAATGCGAGTTTTCCGTTTCATTTGCGTATTCCGGCATGGACAAAAAACCCTTCGATTACCGTAAACGGCCAAAATGTTGAGGTTGACATACAAAATCAAATCGCCATAATCCAAAGGGAATGGAATAACGGAGATCAAGTCACTTTAACCCTGCCCATGGAAATCAAAACCTCTAAATGGTACGAGTTTTCAACCGCCGTAGAACGTGGACCTCTAGTGTATTCTCTAAAAGTGCCCCATATAGAAAAGAAAAAGGACAGGGGCGATATCTATAGGGAATTTACCGAAGTCTTCGCATCAGGGGACTGGAACTATGGATTGATTCAATCTGAGTTGGATAACATGCCGGAATCCGTCGAGGTCGTTGAAAAGGACTGGGACGGCAGTTACCCTTGGAACTTGGAAAACGCCCCCATCGAATTGCGAATGACCGGTGTAAAAGTCCCTGAATGGAAGGAAGTGAACGGCGCACCCGTATTCCCAGGATTTTGGGACGGGTATTATTGGGACGGCGATTACGGCGAAGGAATCAAAAAAGAGGAAATTACCTTGGTGCCTTACGGTTGTACAACCTTGCGAATAACCGAATTTCCTACCTACAATTTAAAATGACGTGCGATAATCCCTGGAAGCGAGCAGTTTCCCATAGCTTGTTCATTGGTGCTTTTCTTGTGACATCTATGTCATGTTCACGACAAGAACGGTCAGCCCATATTTTGAGGTTCGATAAAATCATTCATTACTTTGAAGAATTCAATGAAAAAGATGATGAGCGTTACATTCAGCATGTTCCCAATACCGAAGTAATCCCGTTTTTAAAGGATAATATCCCGTTGTTGGATATTCCCGATAAAACCATTGAAAAGACCTATTATTTTCGATGGTGGACGTTTAGAAAGCACATTAAACGGACCCCGAACCGTTTTGTAATCACCGAATTTTTGCCCAATGTGCCCTGGGCGGGCAAATACAATACGATCAACTGCCCGGCGGCCTATCACATTTATGAGGGCCGTTGGTTGCGAAATGAAAAATACGTAAAAGACTACATCGACTATTGGCTGACCGAAGCCGATAATATCAGAAAATATAGCTTTTGGGTAGCTGATGCAACACTGGCATTTTCCAAGGTCCATATAGACACGGCCTTTTTAAAAGGCCATCTTGAGCACCTGATCACAAATTATGAGGCATGGGAAAAAGAACGCCGTGATGGCCCGGATAGATTGTTCTGGCAGAATGACAATATGGATGGCATGGAGCTGAGTGCCGGCGGCAGGATCATCAACAAGGGAGAGGAAAAGTTCACCGCCATAGGGGCGAGACCCACCATAAACAGTTATATGTATGGCGATGCCAAGGCGATTGCCGAACTAGCTTCCTATTTTGAAAATGATGGTGTCGCTGATGAGTATGGTGAAAAGTCGGCACAATTAAAATATTTGGTAGAGGACCGATTGTGGAACGATTCATTGAATTTTTTTTCACAGCTTCCGCGAGACTACTCCGAAGAAAGTGCGCCAATTGCCATTCGTGAACTGATCGGCTACACGCCCTGGTACTTTGATCTTCCGAATGACAAAGCAAAATATGCAAAAGCCTGGGAGAACATTTTGGATACCACTGCATTTGCAGCACCTTACGGATTAACCACCGTTGAGCAATCGCATCCATACTTTAAAATTAGCTACGAGGGGCATGAATGCCAATGGAACGGGCCGTCATGGCCTTTTGCCACAACTCAGACTTTGAAAAGTCTTTCCAACTTTTTGAACAATTATAAGAACAATGGGCCTATTTCAAAACACGATTATTACAATTTATTAAGTCAATATGCCTCATCACATAAGATTACTCGGGAGAACGGTGATTCGCAAATGTGGATTGATGAAAACTTGAATCCCTACACCGGAGATTGGATCTCAAGAACGCGCCTCAAAAATTGGGAGAACGGTACTTGGTCGGATGAAAAGGGAGGGGAAGAACGCGGTAAGGATTACAACCATTCCGGTTTTTGTGATCTGGTCATCAATGACCTGATCGGATTGAAACCGCAACTGGACAATACCTTGGTAGTGGAACCACTCGTTCCGGAAGATTGGGATTGGTTCTGCTTGGACAAGATTAGGTATCATGGTAAGAACCTGGCCATTGTTTGGGATCGCGATGGTTCAAAATATGGAAAGGGAAAAGGGTTTCAGGTGCTGCTGAACGGAGAGGTAGTACATCAGGGCGCAGAAGTAGAGAAAATATCCTTAAAGATAAAGAGATGAAAAACTATGCCCGCCTTTTTTTTATGTCACTGCTCGTTTTGAAGGCTTTTGGTTCCTGTAAAAAAGCTACGAAAAACAATGAAGCGGTAGCCCAAAAACCCAATATACTTTTTATCACGACAGACTATACCCGTGGAGCCGATATGGACGAACTCAGTGGCATACTTAAAATGCCAACGGTCAAAAAGCTCTATGATGAGGGGGCTGTTTTCACAAGGCATTCAAGTGTGAGCCCGATCTGTATGCCTGCCCGGGCATCCATCGTAACAGGAATGTATCCACACAGCCATTCCCTTTGGGACAATCGGTCCATTTCCATCAAAAAACCGGATCGCCCATTTTTGATGCGTGACCTTCAAAAACTGGGCTATACCACCGTAGGAATTGGCAAAATGCATTTTAATCCGTTTGGGGCCGATTATGATTTTGATGTTTACCAAAGTTTGGAGGGAAAGGACCGTGATTATCGTAATGATGATTATGAAAAATATTTGGAAGAACATGGCACAAGTAGAAAGGAAATCAGGAAAAATCATGTTGATAATGGAAGACCGCCCGGACAGGATTTTTATCCGTGGCATATAGCCGAGAAACTGCACCCCGATTACTTTGTCGGGGAAATGGCCGTAGAAACCATAACAGATGGTGCGATCAACAAAGAAAAACCTTGGTTTATGTGGGTCTCTTTTACCGGGCCGCATAATCCATGGAATCCCCCGAAGCGATTTTTCGAGGACTACCCACCTGCCAAAATGCCCGATGCGAAATTTATGGAAGGGGAACTAAAGAACAAGCCCATTGAGTATACCAGACATCGCTATGGTTATGGCCGTGATTTGTTGTCGATCTATGATAAGCTACCAGGTGAAGAACAAGAACAATTTAGAAAGCAGGTCAAAGCGGCCCATTTTGCCAGTCTCGGTTTTGTTGATGAGCAAATTGGGCGGGTCATGGCGGCACTGAAAGACAAAAACTTGCTTGAGAATACCATTGTTATTTTTACCTCCGATCACGGTAGCGCACTTTTTGACAATGAAATGTTGCACAAGGGTTCTCCGTTTCCCACCCAATCGTTGGTGCCTATGTTGGTATGGGGGCCAAAATACATAGTGCCCGGCATCAGAAACGGTTTCACCTCCCATGTAGATGTCTATCCTACCTTTATTGAATTGGCCGGAGGTATAGCATCCTCTAAGGTTGAAGGGGAAAGTTTCTTTGGTTCGCTAAAATCGGATAACCATAAAACACAGGATTTTGTGGTCATCGAGAGTGCTATGGTATCTTCGCTGATGACTTATGACTTGTTGCTCGGATTTCATCATATTTCTAAGGAAATTGAATTGTATGATCTGCAAAAAGACCCGATGTGCCACTACAATGTTGCCGATGTTTCCGACAACACCGAAGTGGTCAACGAGTTAAAGAAGACATTGGTGGACTGGCGAAGGGAAAAGAGTCCTGATCTTCAAATTGGCGAAGATCCGTTGCAATGGGGCTTGGAAATCTTGGGAGATTCCGTCGAAATGTCAAAATTGAAGAACAGTTATCTAAAGGCCTATGAACGCCTTGCCGAAATAGATGAATTGAGACCCGGTATCTTAGGGGGCGGAGCTTTGGAAGTCATTGGTAAAATAGGATATCTTGTAGAGCCTTAATATCTTCAAAGCCACTTATTGAAACATATTACGCTATTCTGGCACTATATTATCCAAATATATGGCCAATTATATCAATCCTACCTTAATTACGTATTTTGGTTTAAAAACCTACAAATAGAGTCAAACCTCACATAAATCACTATGAAATTTTATGTTCCTAGAATAACGACATTTTTATCCATGTCATTCTTGATGTTGTTTTGTGGGTTTCAAATAGTTGCCCAACAAAAAGAATCGTTCTACCCAATAACGCCTGTTCGTTTTACGGAAGTCGAGGTCACCGACAGCTTTTGGAAGGAACGCATGAAGGTGAATCGTGAGGTTACCATACCCATTGCGTTTCAACGCAGCGAAGAAAGTGGCCGTATCAAGAACTTCAGGGTCGCAGCGGGTCTTGAAGAAGGCACGTACAATACAGGTCGTGGCTACGATGACTCGGACGTTTACAAAGTGATGGAAGGGGCGGCCTATTCGTTAAGCCAGCAACCTGATCCTGAACTGGAGAAATATCTGGACAGCCTGATCACCATCGTGGGCATGGCCCAAGAAGATGACGGCTATCTTTTTACGGTAAAGACTATTTTAGGGGTTTCCGATGCGCATCGTGATGCCAAACAACCGAAATGGGTAGAAGTAGAGAAAGGTTCGCACGAACTTTATAATGTCGGACACATGTATGAGGCCGCAGTGGCACATTACAAAGCGACCGGAAAACGGAATTTTTTGGATATTGCCATCAAAAGTGCCGATTTGATTGACAAAGAATTTGGGTGGGGCAAGCGTGAACTGGTACCGGGCCATCAGGAAATCGAAATCGGGTTGGCCAAATTGTATGAAGTGACGGGCGAAAAACGATATTTGGATCTAGCCAAGTTCTTTTTGGACAAACGGGGGAAATCGCCACGACGCGAGACCTATGACCAGACCCATTTACCCGTAATTGAACAAGAAAAGGCCGTGGGGCATTCTGTGCGTGCGGCCTATATGTACACGGCCATGGCCGATATGGCCGCATTGACAAAAGACAAGGCCTATATTGGGGCCATGGACAAATTGTGGCATGACATTGTCGATACCAAATTGTATATCATTGGAGGTATTGGCGCCGCCGGGGGCCATGAGGGCTTTGGAGACCATTATGAACTGCCCAACTTAAGGGCATATAACGAGACCTGTGCGGGCATTGCCAATGTTTTTTGGAACTACCGACTGTTTTTGACCCATGGCGATGCCAAGTATATGGATGTATTGGAAAGGTCGCTTTACAACAACGTACTCTCAGGGGTTTCATTGGAGGGCGATAAATTTTTCTATCCGAACCGATTGGAATCGCGTGGAAATGAGGTTCGCAGCGAATGGTTCGGCACCTCCTGTTGCCCCTCAAATGTGTCGCGTTTTATCCCAGATGTTCCAGGGTATGTTTATGCACAAAACGAAGATGCCATCTATGTGAACCTTTTTATTTCAAGTAACACGGTGTTTTCGGTTAAAAGGAAAAAAGTGGAGTTGGATCAAACCAGCCAATTACCGTGGTCCGGAAAGGTGGATTTTAGGGTAAAACCCGATGCTGAAACCGCTTTTTCGTTACGAATCCGTATTCCAGGATGGGCCACGGAGAAACCGGTCCCCTCCGATTTGTATGCCTTTGGTAAAACGTTGGAAAACAAGACCGAGATTTTTGTAAACGGCGAAGAGGTGTCCTATGACATGGAAAAAGGCTTTGCGGTCGTAGAGCGAAAATGGGCGGTCAACGACCATGTGCGCATTGAATTTCCGTTTGAAGTAAGGACGATTACGGCCCACCCGAACATCAAAGAAAACCAAGGTAAGGTCGCCCTACAGGCAGGGCCTATGGTGTACTGCATCGAGGGTTTCGATATGCCCAATGGGGCAACCAACCACATTATGGTAAATCCTGCCCAAGACTTTTCTATGACCTACCAAAAAGACCTACTGAACGGAGTCTTGACGGTCAATGGGAAAGCCGATTTTCTTTACAGAACCGCAACGGGCACCATTGAGAAACAAGAAGTTGGTTTTAGTGCCATTCCCTATTTTGCATGGGCAAACAGGGGTGCCAGTGATATGGAAGTATGGCTGCCCACCAAAGAAAGTGCTGCCACACCTATGGCCTATCCTAAAGCCACCTATGGCGCTATGGTTTCCGCCTCCAAAAAACAACGGTTAAAGAATCTGTATGCCGTGAACGATTCCTACATCCCTTCCAAAGAAAATAACGATGAGGTACCCGACTTCAACTTTTGGCCCTTGAAAAAATCCACCGAATGGATTCAAATGGATTTTGAAAAGCCCCAAACGTTTACAACCGCCACGGTGTACTGGCAGAAAAGCAAAGATGGGGGCGTTGTTTATCCCAAATCATGGAAACTATTTTATAAAGACGGCCAAAATTGGAAGGTTGTAAATACAAGAAAATACCCGATAAATGAGGATGGACTCCCAAGTAAAATTTCGTTCAAGGAAGTTACGTCCAATACGTTCAAGCTAGAAATCAAATTGGCCGAAAAACCGGCCGGACTCTATGAATGGGAATTGAATTGAATAAATAATCGAGAATGAGTAAAACATTGTACCTGCCACTAGTAGCCATACTTGGAGTCTGTTGTTTCTTTGCAAATGGACAAACTGCACGTAACGATCACTACATAACCAATCAGGAACCTTTGGCGTCACAGCCTTATTTGGCACTGCCTTTAGGGGATATCAAAGCCAAGGGATGGCTGCTGAAAATGTTGGAACTACAACGTGACGGCCTAACGGGAAATCTCGATGAAATCTACGAAGTCGTTGCAGGAGAGAATAACGGATGGCTTGGAGGTACCGGTGATAGTTGGGAACGAGGACCGTATTGGGTCGATGGACTGACCCCTCTGGCCTATCTTCTGGATGATGAAAAATTAAAGACAAAAGTAAAGAAGTGGGTGGATTGGAGTATTGAAAACCAACGTGACAATGGTTATTTCGGGCCCATACCCAATAAAGAAGGGACCCCAAAGATAAAAGGAACCCAACAGACCCTAAGTGAAGATTGGTGGCCTAAAATGGTCATGCTCAAAGTATTACAACAGTACTATTCTGCTACGGAAGACAAACGTGTGATTGATCTGATGGACAGGTATTTTCGGTATCAACTAAAAAAATTGCCCGAGATGCCACTTGATGCGGTAACTTACTGGGCCGGAAGACGGGGAGGCGATAACTTACAGATTGTTTATTGGCTTTACAACATCACAAAGGAACCCTACCTCCTTGAGCTTGGAAAATTGATACACGAACAAACTTATGATTGGACAGGCACCTTATCCGGCAATATGCTATTACAGGCCAATCCGTTCGCTCCATTGCATACTGTCAATGTAGCACAGGGTATAAAAGAACCGGTCATATATTATCAACAAAGTGGAGATTCGGTTCATCTCATGGCTCCTTTAAAAGGGCTGGAATCCTTAAAAGCGGGACACGGATTTGCCAATGGTATGTACGGGGGCGATGAGGCCTTGCACGGGAATGACCCTACCCAAGGCTCTGAACTTTGTTCAGCAGTGGAGATCATGTTTTCTTTCGAGAGTATGCTTCCCATAACCGGAAATATGCATTATGCAGATTATTTGGAAAAAATTGCCTTCAATGTGCTGCCCACCCAACATGACGATGCCTTTCTGAAAAAGCAATATTTTCAACAGCCCAACCAGATCATGATTACCCATGAATATCGAAATTTTGATTGTGAATACGGCGGAAGCAGTACGCTTTTCGGAACGTTGACGGGGTATCCGTGCTGCGTCTCCAATATGCATCAGGGGTGGCCAAAGTTTGTACAAAACCTTTTTTATGCCACGGCGAACAACGGGGTTGCCGCATTGGTATATGCACCTTCAGAAGCTACCGTAAAGGTAGGTAATGGGGTAGATGTACTCATAAAGGAGCAGACCAATTATCCCTTTGAAGATGAAATTGCTTTTGCCATAGATCCGGCCAAAGAAGTATATTTCGAATTTGAGTTCAGGGTTCCTGAATGGTGTACAAACCCGTCGGTAAGCATCAATGGAGAGAAAGTGGGCATCGTTGCACAAGGCAATATCCTCAAACTCCATCGCACTTGGAAAAAAAATGATAAAGTTCTTTTAAAGTTCCCCATGGAAATCAAAACTTCCAGATGGTACGAAGGATCCGTGGCCGTTGAGCGTGGCCCATTGTTGTATGCCTTAAAAATTGAGGAGGAATGGCAAGAAAAGAAGAAAGATGAATGGGAAGACACCTTCTATGAGGTATTGCCAAAATCTCCTTGGAACTACGGTATTCCGAAAAGAACAATAGAACAAAAAGATTTTCGGGTGACATCCAAAGGTAAGGTGGCCGATATGCCTTGGAATTTGGAAAATGCCCCCATTTCCATTTTAACCACGGGAAAGATTGTCCCACATTGGAAAGAGTATAATGGCAACACCGGAAAACTGCCCGTTTCGCCGCACCCGCATCGCGAATTGGGCACGGCCGAGGAACAGATAGAGTTGATTCCCTATGGATGCACCACCTTACGGATTTCCCAGTTTCCGGTGGTCGACATCCATAAAAAATATGATTGATAAGAAATAGTTAAAAACGAGAAATGAAAAAACATTGGATTTTATCAGTTTGCTTTTTGACCATTGTAGGTGTCGAAAATACACTCGTGGCACAGCAAAAAGCGAAAAAGCCCAACATCATTTATGTCATGGCCGACCAGTTACGGCACGACATGATGGGGTATTCCGGAAATTACAAGGCCATTACCCCGAATTTGGACAAAATGGCCACGGAAGGACTGAATTTTGAGAATTGTGTCTCCGTAACACCGGTATGCGCCCCACACCGTGCATCATTATTGACAGGAAAATATTCTTCTAGCACCGGTATGGTAACAAATGAAATTCGCATCAACCCCAACCAAAAAACCATTGGGCATGTCTTGACCGACAATGGCTATGAAACGGGTTATATCGGCAAGTGGCATCTTTGGGCAAATATCGCTGGGCACCATGGGGAACTTAGGACGGCATACATACCACCTGGGCCCTATCGCTTGGGATTTGATGGTTATTGGGCCGCCTACAATTTCAACCATCGCAGTTATCAGGGCTATTTTTTTGAGGATACCGAGGAACGAAAAACCTATGACAAACCATATGAGCCCGAGGCCCAATTTGATATGGCCATGGATTTTGTGGAAAAGAAGTCTAAAGAGGAAGCCCCTTTTGCCCTGTTTTTGAGTGTTGGCGTTCCACATGACCCCTGGGTAAAAGACAATGTGCCCGAAGAGTTCTACGATATGTTCAAGGATGTGGCATTCAAACTTCCGGATAATTGGCAAGACAGCCCGGACGGGTACATGGATCGCAATACAGATCCTGAAAAATGGCTTTCGTATTGGAAGGAAAACATTCCCGAACAAAAAAGGGTCTACTATGCCATGGTCGCAAGTTTGGATGTCTATATGGGCAGATTGATGAAAAAGTTGAAAACCTTGGGCATAGATGAAGATACCATCGTGATTTTTTCCTCGGATCATGGCGAGATGTTCGGTGAGAACGGAAGGGTCTTCAAACTGACCTTTTACGAGAGCGCGGCCAGGATTCCACTGTTGGTCAGGTGGCCGGGCAAGATTCCTGCCGGCCTGATTTCCGATGCCCCCATAAACACCCCCGATCTTATGCCCACTATGCTAGGCCTCGCCAATTTGCCCATACCGGAATCCGTGGAGGGAATGGATTTGAGCGCAATATGCCTGGGGAAAAACGGTAAAGAGCCCGATTTTGCCTTTTTGCAGGGCATGGGCCATACGTATTTATGGAAAGATGGCCATGAATGGCGTGCCCTGCGCAGTAAACGATTTACCTATGCCAAGTATTTGGTGGATGGTTCGGAATTGCTCTTCGACAATTTAAAAGACCCCCAACAAACCAAAAATTTGGTCAACGATCCATTTTATGCCGATGTATATGCCGATATGAAACAGAAGATGATGGCGAAAATGAACATGTTGAACGATGAATTTAAACCAATGTCTTGGTATCGCGATAATTGGCTCGATGGTAATAGAAATATTATCAAGTCGGCCAAAGGGGCGTTTTAAAAGAATTTATGAACAGAATACCTATTTTCTTCGGTCTTATACTAATTGCCAATTTCTCTTGTAAGGATGGGGAAAAGTACAATGAGACTATTGATGAACGCCCTAATATAGTGCTCATCCTGGCCGACGATATGGGGTATTCCGATCTGGGCAGTTACGGGGGCGAGATCAACACGCCCAATATCGACAGTCTGGCCCATGGCGGCATACGTTTTACCAATTTCTACAACGCCGGCAGGTGCTGTCCCACCCGTGCAAGTTTGCTCACAGGTGTTTATGCCCACCAGGCGGGCATAGGCAATATGGTATATGGTAAAGATCTTGGAGGAGGTTATCAAGGCTATTTGAACAGAACATCGGTCACCTTGGCCGAGGTATTGGGAGGCGCAGGTTACAAAACCATGATGGCGGGCAAATGGCATGTGGGCCATAAAGAACCAGATCAATGGCCCACGGGTCGTGGATTCGAAAGATTTTACGGTATCAATATCCACGTGGACAGTTACTGGAAGGTTTTGGAGGATTGCGAGGTGTACCTGGATGGAAAACTCCATATTGCCGCAACGGAGGATCCGAAAAACGACCTTCATCCTGAAAAAGATTGGTACACCACCGACGTATTTACGGATTACGGCATCCATTTTCTGAATGAGGAAGTTGCCAAAAAGAAGGAAAACAAACAACCTTTCTTTTTGTACATGGCCTACAATGCACCGCATTTTCCGCTTGAAGCCCCCGATGCGGATATCGCAAAGTACAAAGGAAAATATTTGGAAGGATGGGACAAACTTCGTAAGGAAAAATATGAACGGATGAAGGAATTGGGTGTAATTTCCCAAAATGCAAAACTATCACCGCCCGACAATGTAAATTGGGACACCCTCTCGCAAAGCGACAAAGAAAACCTCGATTTTAGAAGGGCCATGTACGCCGCACAAATCGACAACTTGGACCAGAACATCGGTAGGTTGGTACAGTACTTAAAAGACATTGGGCAATATGAAAATACCTTGGTCCTATTTTTGTCCGATAACGGATGCTCCGCCGAAACGGACATGTTCGGCATGAATTGGGGTAAATATACGGTGAACAACTATCCGGAGTGGAAAGAGGAAAGCGGCTGGTCGGTCAGTCAAGGCAAGGCATGGGCCAACGTTAGTAATGTCCCCTTCAGGATGTACAAAAGGTATAATCACGAAGGTGGCACGGCAACACCCTTGATAGCGCATTGGCCAAAAAAGATAGAAGCAGGTCAGATAATAAAACATACGGGGCATATTGTAGATATTATGGCTACCCTTGGAGATCTGGCGAATGCCAAATATCCCGGTACATATAGTGGCCATACGATTACGAGTTTGGAAGGGAAAACGTTGGCACCTTTGTTCAAGGGTGAACCTGCCGAAGAGCATGAGTATATTTATTGGGAACATATAGGTAATAGGGCAATCCGCAAAGGGGATTGGAAAATGGTCGCAATCAGCGAAAAACCTTGGGAGCTCTATAATTTAAAAGAAGACCCGACGGAATTGAACAATCTGATAAACGATGAGCCGGAACTCGTGCAAGAATTAAAGAATGCGTATTTTGCATGGGCCGAAAGGGCCGATGTACGCGAATGGCCCTTGGAAAAAACCGACTAAGTCCTTTTAATTCAAATTGATAGCATACGTTTGTAAATAACCACATGAAGAAAGTGCCAAAAACAGCGACCCCGAATAACCTGAATGTGGTTATGGTAGGCTGTTTTGATACTAAGGGTGAAGATTTTGAATGCTTGTATGCTTGTTTGGTCAAGTATGGCGTTCAGGTAACAACAATGAACGTCGGGGTTTTGGGAACGACTGATCGTTTTCCGGTTACTATTCAAGCTGAAACGGTCGCCTTGGCCGCGGGACTAAAACTTTCTGAAGTAAAAGCCAAGAATGATAGGGGTGCCGCATTGGAAATTATGGGGAATGGTGCCGCAAACATACTTTCTGAGTTTTACTCTCGAAAGATAAAGTGAACGGCGTTATAGGCATGGGGGGTCGCGGTGGTACTTTTATAACCTTAAAGGTTATGGGCGTTGTTCTATTCGGTATTCCCAAGATATGCCTGAGTACCTTGGCCACTAAAGATTTATCCGAAAAAATCGGGGACAAGGATATTGTTCTTATACCTTCAATTGTCGATATCGCCGGATTGAATAGTATCAGTCGGGTTTTGATAAGTCAGGCAGCTGCGGCACTTAGCGGAATGATGGCGGCAACGCCTATTCAAATTAAGGAAATCAAGGGGAGTATCGCCATGAGCGTTTTCGGAAATACGGCGGTTTACGCCGATAAATGTTACGAGTTGACCGATGGAACCAAAGGTCTTGTTCTTGAACCGTTCCTTTAGCACCTGCCACACCTTTTCGCAAGGATTGAGTTCGGGGCAGTACGGTGGTATTCTGAGGAGTTTGATATTATCGGGCACCTCGATGTTGTTGGTGGAGTGGAAGCCTGCATTGTCGATGATGACCACCTTCAGTTCTTCGGGCCTGTAGAGGGAGAAGTCCCGGAGGTAGGCTTCAAAGATGTCGTTGCCGACACCTTCCACCTCCCAGGTAAAGTGGCCTCCATCGATCGGGGAACAACTACCATAGGGCTTGCTGATTTTCTATCAACGGGAACGTAAGATATTAACAATCAGCATTTTATTTTTGAACAATCGACGAATTCCGTTGTACAAGTGCACGGGTTTCCGTAACTTAGGGTAACATACC
>NZ_JBLFEO010000024.1:0-69048 GCF_047345505.1 Maribacter aquimarinus
GGGCTTCTACGGGGCCTTATCGCTTCGGTCTTTGGTTGAAATTGCAGTTTCACTTGAACCAAACCTCATGGCGAGGAGCCACCTTGGTGGTGAAGTTCCGGGCAAAGGCCGATGGCGACTCGGTCATCCGTTGAGCCTATGAGCGCAGATCAACAGATGGCTCCGTACGGTGCAATGAGGGTGCGGTTTCGCTTTAGGTTGAATTGAAAGCCAAGGGCGGCTCCTCCCCTTGGTCAAGGGGAGGTGGTTTTCCACTTCATTGTGGAAAAGCGGAGGGGTCCGTTCCGTGGGTGCTTTGGGTGGTTTTGCGGTCTAGTTCCCAGAGCGGGCTTCAACGGGGCCCCATCGCTCCGGTTTTAGGTTGAAAAATTGCAGTTTCACTTGAACCAAACGTCATGGCGCGGAGCCTCTGTGGTGGTGAAATACAAGAACTAAGTTTGTTGCGACGAAGCCATAAGTTGGAAGCAGGAAATGGGAAGTACGAAGTGAGAAGTGAGAAATGGAAAAGAAAAAAGGGATTGTTTTTCTGCTGTTGTCTTTTTTTTTGACAGCGTTTGTGAACGGGCAGTTGCGGGTGGCCCCGCAACTTTCGGACCACATGGTGCTGCAGCGCCATGCACCCATACCCATTTGGGGCAAGGGACGCCCGGGCACTATGGTCAGCGTTCAATTAGGACGGGGGTTGGTCCGTACCACTGTGGGCAAGGACAGCAGTTGGCAGGTTTCCCTTAAAAAGCGAAGGCACAGCACCACCCCCATTTCCATCCGTATAAACGATGGCAAAGAGAGCGTTCACCTAAAAAATATTTTGGTGGGCGATGTCTGGCTCTGCCTTGGGCAGAGCAATATGGAATGGCCCCTGGAAAAGGAAATTCATTTTAAGGAAGAAATGCCCCATTTGAAGCAGCACCTGCTCCGCTTTTTCAACCCAACCTATGCGGGTAAGGGCGTGTACAACGCTCCTTTTTCAGATTCCATTGTACGGCGGTTGCGGCCCGATCGGTTTTACCAAGGCCGTTGGTCCGAAAGCAATATGGAGACCGCAGCGCAAATGAGTGCTGTGGGCTATTTCTTTGGCAAGGCCATTGTGCAGCGTGAAGCGGTACCCGTGGGACTCATTAACCTGGCCATTGGCGGTGCGCCCTTAGAAGCTTTTTTGAGCAGAAAAGCGATGGCCAACAGTGATCTTTTCTCGGCTAAGGTGAACACATCCTGGTTAACCAACGATGCCCTTCCCAAATGGATTCGGGAGCGGGGCAGGCAGAACGTGGGCCACCTTCGGGGCACACATAAAGAAGACGATCTTGGCCCCAACCACGCCTTTAAGCCCGGTTTTGCCCATGCCGCCGGTATTGCTCCCCTGGGCAAACTGCCCATAAAGGGAGTGATCTGGTACCAAGGCGAGAGCAACGCCCAAGAATGGGACAGGGTGCGTGAATACGCCGATCTGCAACGTCTTCTGGTGCGTGACCTGCGCTCCGTGTGGGCGCAGCCAAAACTGCCCTTTTACTGGGTGCAACTGTCGTCCATCGATACCCTGAACTACAAATCCCACTTATGGCCCGCCTTTCGGGACCAACAACGCCGATTGTTGCAAGACATTCCGTATGGCGGCATGGCCGTGAGCAGTGATGTGGGCGCCAAGGACGATGTGCACCCAAGAAACAAAAAAGTGGTGGGACAACGTTTGGCAAGATGGGCCCTGCACCAGACCTATGGAAAGAAAACAGTGCCCTCCGGCCCATTGCCCAAAAGCGTGCGCTATAAAAAAGGGAGGGTACTCATACGCTTCAACCACACGGCCAACGGATTGAAAACAACCAACAACGGCCCTCTCTTGGGCTTTTCCTTGGATGGAGAACATCCCGCAAAGGCCTTCCTTCACAGACACACCGTGCGCATCCCAAGCACAAAAAAGCCGGAGGCCATTTTTTATAATTGGCAGCCCTATGCCCTGGGCAACCTGGAAAACAGCCTTGGCTTGCCCGCTTCCACCTTCACCCTAAAAATGAAATGAGATGACCCAATTGAAGCCTTTGTTCTCCTTGCTCTTCTTACTTGCCCTCCCCTATGGTTCGGCGGCACAAGAAATGGTATGGCACAAAATACGGGCCTCCCAAGTTCAGGGCAAAATGGCGCCCCAGACCACGGAAACCTTTAAACGCTTGCCAGGTACCATGCAAGAAAAGGTACGGGAACCGGTTTGGGAACTCTCTAAAAATTCGGCCGGTCTCCATATAGACTTTGAGACCAATAGCCCCACGGTAGAGGTGCGTTATCAAGTAGCGGGCACCTTGTCCTTTCCGCACATGCCCGCCACGGGGGTGAGCGGAGTGGACCTGTACCTAAAGGGAAAAAACAAGGAATGGCAATGGGTGCGCGGCCTTTATAAATTTGCGGATACCGTTTCCTATCGTTTTCAGGGAATGGCCCCTCCCAAAGAAAAAACCAACCACCACAGGCTCTATCTGCCTTTGTACAACACCGTTCTTTGGATGGAAATAGGGATTGCGGCGGGCCACAGCTTGCAACTGGTCACCGATCGGGACGATCGGCCGCCCCTAGTGATCTATGGCACCAGCATTGCGCAAGGGGCCTGCGCCAGCCGGGCGGGGATGGGATGGACAAACATTTTGTCCAGAAAACTGGACCGGACCGTGATCAATCTAGGTTTTTCGGGAAACGGCCGGTTGGAACCGGAACTCATTGAAGCCATCGCAAAGGTACCCAGTGCGGCCTATGTGTTGGACTGTATGCCCAATTTTACATCGGGTCAGGGGCTTGGCCCCAAAACAGCCCAAGAGCGGCTGATCGCAGCGGTACGCCAAATAAGAAAAACCAGGCCCAATACGCCCATCATCATCGCAGAGCACGCTGGCTATGCCGATGGGCAGGCACAACCCGGAAGAAAACAGATCTATCTGGAACTGAACCGTGCCACCCAAGAGGCCATTGGCATGCTGCGGGCGGAAGGTGTGCCCGGGCTGTACCGGTTGTCCAAGGAAGAACTGGCCTTGGATGCCAACAGTTTTGTGGACGGCACCCATCCCAACGACCACGGGATGCTAAACTACGCCCAGGCCTACTGGGAAAAACTGCAAACACTGTCCTTTCCCGATTGATAAGGAACATCTCCGGCCCACCAATCTTTTGCTCCATTTAGGCCGCGCATTTTGTAATTTTTAATACATTTGCACGCGCTTAGGGGTGGTGTGGATTCTGAAAAAACAGGAACGAGCAACTTTGCCCCAGAACCAGAGAACAAGGTCGCGTAGCTCAGCTGCCCGCCCGAACGTTCCTTTTCAGAACGGGTGGGGATAGAGCATCTGCCTTCTAAGCAGACGGAAAGAAAATATTGGGTCGCGTAGCTCAGCTGGATAGAGCATCTGCCTTCTAAGCAGACGGTCACAGGTTCGAATCCTGTCGCGATCACTCCACTCAACAAACCACGCCCATTTTGGCGTGGTTCTTTATTTTCTGGAAGGATGCAAGGCAATGGCCTTGTAATTCCGGAAGGAAACAAAGAACTAGGGCGATAGCCCCTGGTTTGTTATTTGCAACCGAGATCGTTCTAAGGATATTCAATCCTGTCGCGATCACTCCACTCAACAAACCACGCCCATTTTGGCGTGGTTCTTTGTTTTCTGGAAGAATGCAAGGCAATGGCCTTGTAATTCTGAAAGGAAACAAAGAACTAGGGCGATAGCCCCTGGTTTGTTATTTGCAACCGAAATCGTTATCAGGATATTCAATCCTGTCGCGATCACTTTAAACAGTCCATTTTAGTCCAATACCCATCATATGATTTGAATTGGCTTAAGGCAGCTACAAATCTTCAACAAGGCTAATGTACTTTAAATTGGCACATAGTTTTGTCCAGCAGATTAAACCGGTGTCTTATTGACCTTACATTCTTGAAAACAACCCGTTATACGCACATTTTGAAAGCTTTAGGTATTGTCCTAAAGATATCTCCGAACTGGACAGGAACGCTTTAAGCCCACTCTTTACAGGCTGCATATGCCCTACCAGATATTTTGTTGGGTGAAACCGGAATGAATACCGCGCGAACCGCTATTCTTCCTTAACAAAATCCTTCTTTAATCGCACCGGAGTTTTCGGCATTTTGTTTATCAGTTTCTTTTTTCCGTCCTTTTTAATCAGGTCAAAAGCATCGTAGAGGGTGCCTATGGGTGTATATGCCCCATATTTTATGGTGTCATTGCTTACTGTGATGATCTGGAAAAGTTGGGTAAACTCTCCTCTTCGCACCATCCATTCCTGGTTCCTTGACTCGTACATTTTTGGGCCGCTCACCGAAACTGCGTATATGGTGCCTGCATCCTGCACCACGGTAAGTCCCTTGCTTTTGTTCTCCGCATAACCCCTGGCATAAGTGTGGTCGTGTCCTTGTAAAATCAAGTCCACTTCATATTTGTCTATCAGGGGTTTCAGTGCTTCCCTCAGCTCCCGGTTATCCCTGCCCTCCACTGTAGAATAAATAGGATAGTGCATGGTCATTACCGTCCATTTCTTTGAGTTGGTACGCAAAACCGAATCCAACCACTTGGTTTGGGCGGTTCTTGCCTCTTGATGCTCATCAAAACCCTCAGCATCTATGGAAATGAGTTTCATGTCTTGGTAGTCCAAGGCATAGCACGTTTCTTTAAGGCCTTCCGTTGGCCCGTTTTCCGGCAAGGTAAATTGTGGCCTCCATAGTGAGGACAAGACTCCATCACGGTATTCATGATTTCCAGGGGTCATCATACTGGGCACGGTGGCATGGATAAAACTGCCCGCATGAAACCACTCTCCCCATTCCAAATTAGCGTCCCTATCATTGATCAGATCGCCGGCATGCAGCATAAAATTCACCTGTGGAAATTGCCTGAAGGAACTCCTGATGACCCTGGACCATAAAGACTTTACATTGTTTTGTGCATCACCAAAATAAATAAAACTAAAGGGTTTTTCCATATCATTCCGGGCGGTGGTAAACTGGAACCACTCGCTCCATTTGGAATCATCATCGGATCCGTTGCCAACCCGGTACACATAGGTGGTGTTTGCCTCCAGATCATGAATAACAGCGGAATGGTAGGTGGCCTTAACCAAGGGCTCCCTCCTGTTTTGGTTTTGGAACTTTTGTGAAATAGCCTTTATTTTTCGCACACCTCGCAACAAAAACTCTGGCCCGTCCGTGGCCAAGGCCAGCTCCACAACCCCGACACCAATTTGTTGGTCGGTTCGCCAGTTCACGGCAAAACTATGAGCCGGATCAACGGTAAGATTGGCAATGATCCTGTCTGGTGTTGCCGAAGGAAACATTAATTTATGTGCCACCACAGAATCATGCTCTGCATAATGGCTGTGGCCGTGATGGCCCTCATGCTGCGGGTATAGATTTACTGTGATTGCTAGTGCCAACCATACAATTCCAATTATTCGTTTCATTTTATCCATTTGTATTAGAGTATTGAACTTAACTTGCATTTGCCAAAAACTGTCCCGTACTTACTTGGCCCGTTTTTGCATTCTGCATTCTAGGCCAAAAACCATCGCCCTATTTTGAAGGCGGTTGCGCTGCCGGGAAAGCGTACTTGTTGAAAGCCACAAAAAGCAATGCAAAAAGCAACAAACCAATCGTAGCCACCGCCCCGATAATTATTGGATCCAAGCTACATTCCATCCAAGAATAATCTTGCGGCAGGTTGCGAAAGAAAGTGCCCCAAACAATGATGAAGATACTAAATACAACAGATATGACACCCTGTACCCTGTTGATTCTCACATTGAAAATAGCCAAAAGGAAAAGGCCCAAAATCCCCCCACCAAAGATGCCCGATATTTGCCACCAGACATCGAGCGCACTTTCGGCATCAATCAGCAGGAGGGCAAACACTATCCCCAAAAGCCCCCAAAACACTGTGGTTAGCCGAAGAAAGCCAATGTTGCTTCTTTCAGGTGCTTTTGGCCTTAGGTACCTCTTAAAATAGTCCAAATACAGCACGGTCGCAGATGAATTCAAAGCGGAATCAATGGTGCTCATGGACGCCGCAAGTATGGCAGCTATGATCAATCCCTTTAAGCCCACTGGCAATTCGGTAGCGATGAAAAAGGGGAAAACCTCATCTCCCTTGATGATTCCGGGATCCAATATGTTGGAGGAAGCCGAATAAAAGGCGAACATGGCGGTACCGATATAGAGAAAAATGGCGGTCAATGGCAAATAAATCAACATAGCGACCCAGACCGATTTCTTGGCTGCCTTTTCGGACGCCACAGCACTGTACTTTTGGGTATAGTTTTGATCGGCCATCAAATTTCTAATGTTCTCTGTGAGACCATAAACGATCATGACCCAAATTGTTCTGCTCTCCAGTGAGAAAGATGTATCTCCCAAACTGAATTTATTGGCTTCCCATGCATTTGTGATCAGAAAATCCGGTGCGCTAAAAATCTCGGTCGTTAGTACGTAGGCGCTGAACAAGAGGCCACCTATCATAATGATGGATTGCATGACATCTGTCCAAATAACTGCTTCCATACCCCCCAATAAAGTGTAGACAACGGTCAGAACACCAATTATCAAAATCAATGTACGGATATCAACGTCGATGAACGTGGTTAGCAAAAGTGATGAGAGATAGAGTATCACGGCAGTTCTCCCTATCATAAAGAGCACAAAGGACAGGGAAGCGTAAATACGGCCCCAAGTCCCGATTTTATCCTCGAGGTATTGGTAAACGGATATGATTTTGTGCTTTCTGTAATGTGGAATGACATATTCCGTGACGAACCAAGCCACAGGAATGGCCGTAAGGGCAAATATGAGTGGATGCCAGTTCTCGTCAAAAGCTTTTCCCGGCACGGCAATATAGGAAATACTGCTCGTGTAAGCGCTCATTACAGCAATGCCAGCTGCCCAGGCCGGAATGCCCCTACCGGCGATCATAAAATCCTCGGAGGTCTTGGTCTTTCCCAGAAAATATAAGCCCATTACGATCATAACCAACCCATAGATGACCAAGATGGCAGTATCAATGGTTCCCAGTTCATAAGTCATGGCCCTTCTTTTTTAGTTTGCCCCTTTTTTCTTTAGTCCGTTGATGAGGTCTTTGATCCTTTTTCTATCCCTTGGGCTGAATTTTTTAAACGGAGGTGCCATTTCATCCCCACAGATGCCCAGTATTGAAACGGCACATTTGATGCCCATGGTGTATCTGGAACCATATTTGCCCACGCTGTACACGGTATGGTACAGTTGGTTAACCATTGTACCGATGTCAATAATTTTAGCTTTATCCCCTGCTATGCAAGCCTCATAAAACTGCACAAACATTGCTGGGAAGAAATTTGCCCCTCCAGCAATGGCACCGTGGCCCCCATTGGCCATGGTTTCGGGCAAGAAGGCCTCCGTACCGGTAAAAACAACAAATTGGGGCAAGTGGGCAAAAGTTTCCAAAAATGTGTGCAGAACAGCAATATCCCCAGAACTGTCCTTTATTCCCAATGCTCCCAATTTCCTGGCCCTTTCAACAATTTTCACGGATAGCTGCATTTTTGTGCAACTTGGTATGTTGTACAGGAGAAAGGGAAGGGGCAATTGCGGTACCAAGATATTCAAATAATCCAGCATTTCAGCTTCCGTGATAGGAAAGTAATACGGAGGGGCCACCACGACCACATCGGCACCCGAAGTTTTTGCATGATTGGCCATCTCAAGGCAAGCTTCAAGAGAAGCATCGGTAATGCCCACCAGAACGGGCACCCTTTTATCCACATGACGACAGGCCTTGACTACAAGTTCCTTTCGCAAACCATAAGACAAGCTTGGGGCCTCACCGTTGGAACCCAAAAGAAAGATGCCGTTTACCCCACCCGATATCAGGTGTTCAATGAGTCTTTGCAGTCCTTGGTCGTCAAGCTTTTTATCCTTGGTCAAAGGCGTGACCATCGGCGGAATTATCCCTTTAAGTTCCAAATGCATATCTACATATCCCTATACCCTAAAGAAAAGTTAAAATATACTGCAAAACCACGTTTATTTTACATAAATCCTACACTATTTTAACTTAAAATATGAAAAAAATTGGCTATCATTGGTAAAGGAGTTAACATTTGAAATAATGGAATTTGTTTGTGAAAAGATTTTCGTACCCAGCAATCATTCTTTTATATCCAGAAAACTTCCTTTGTCATCAGATGCTAGAATACATTCACACAAGAATTTTGAACTGAACTATATAGCATCGGGAGTGGGCAGAAGGATAGTGGGCGACCATATCTCCGGTTTCAAAAGAGGGGACCTAGTACTTTTGGGGCCTGACCTACCACATTGCTGGGAAGTCTTGGATACTGAAAATGGAGAACAGCCTATGTGCATCGTGACCCATTTTTCAGAGAACATTATCGATTCGGACTTCTTTCAAATGCCCGAGCTCCAAAAAGTGGTTGCACTGCTTAAATTGTCCCATAGGGGTATCCGTTTTAAAATCGCCGACGACACGGAAATCAGGCAGATATTAACGGAAATGTCCGTAAGCCAGGGCTTGGAATATTACATTGGATTATTGAAAATTTTTAATAGCCTCATCAAAATCGAGGAAAAGGAGCAGTTGTCCAACCCCATAAACCGCTCTTCCGTATTCTCCAAGAATATTGAAAAGGTTAACAAGGTGTATGAATATGTTTTTCAACATATTCAAGAAGGCGTTAGGCTAGAAGAGGCCGCTGCTGTACTCAATATGGCCCCTAGTTCGTTCTGTCGTTTCTTTAAAAAGAAAACGGGGCAGACCTTTATGGAGTATGTGAAGAAGGTTAGGGTGGGCATAGCGGCAAAGCTCTTGGCAGAGACTGATAAGCAGATTACCCAAATCTGTTTTGAGAGCGGGTATAACAACCTGGCCAATTTCAATCATTATTTCAAGGCAAATATGGGAAAGACCCCATCTGACTATCGCAAGATCTTTAGATGACCCTTTATGTAAGCATGGATGGTAGCCAACACTTAAAAAGGCATCAGCGTGCCCAAACCATTTTTGGCATTGACGCAATAGAGGTCTAGGTCCAAAATGGCATGGCCTTAAGCCCAGAATCTGGCCAAGGTTGCAGAAAAGCCATACGTGTTTACAATTGATGCTCCCTAGGTCTATACTGGGAGCGGGAAAGGAGCAGAGCTTTTCGAGACAACCAAGGGACAAGGGTAACTTTCAATTTTCCGGGCGTCGTTTTTTCCTGGAGGGAACTTGCCTGGCGTAAAGAATGACCAAACCATAAAATAAGAGGCCTAGCCCGGTTGGGATCAAAACAACACTGTACTCTGAATAAAGATCACTGTAGCCCACTACCGCCTTTCCCCTTAGATAATATGCCATACCCAAGACAAGGACAAAAAGAGCACTGGCAAAAGAAAAGATGAGGGTTGCTTTTCCTTTTAACCATACCGGTCTTTTTTGATACCGATTGGCCATCCCCTGTAAAATGAGCAACCAAAAAATCCAGGACGCCACTTGGGCAACGTTCAACGTCCTAAAATAGTTTACGAGCGTTATGAAAGGCCTAAAGAGCAAACTAGACTCCTCGTAGAAAGGCCTGTCCTTGTACAAAAGTATCTTAAGCTTTTCCTGTGGACCATTCTTCAGGATATCGATGATGGCCTTCTCCTTTGCGATGGCATCCAAAGTGTCCCAATATGGAATTTGAAAGGCGTTGTACAACGAGCACACCCGGCCATAGCCATGAAAATCCAACCCACCCACCATAGTGAGCCCCTTGTCCTCACAAAACTTTCTCAATTGGGCAAAGAGTGCCCTATCATAGTAAAGAGCCTTGCCCGCATTCTCAATTTCAAAACCGTTGGCACCTAAGGCTTCATAGTGTTCTTTTTCTTTGCCCTTGCCATCGAACCAATGATTTATGATCACTGCGCCACCGTGGTAATGCACGGAATCAATAACCGCCTTGTCTGTCATTCCCTTTGTATTGAATGATCCGTGGAGTCCGAGAAGGCTCATGTGATTGGAGCCGGAGAACTCTTCCCCAACCATCACCAATGGGTGCATTGGCAGCTTTCCCAACCGTTGCTCTTTGGAAAACTCAAGGGTTTTTAAATGGTTGTTATGGTCAGTAATGAAAAAAGCATCAAAACCATTTTTCTTGTGCCATTTCCAGAGGTTTTCTTGAGTGATAAGCCCGTCGTGGCTAAATTGGGTATGGGCGTGGGTGGTTACCAAAACCCCGTTTTCCGACTTGTTCTCTATGGTATTGTTGGGCAACGGAAGAAATAGTATGGCCACAAAAATGGCGAAGCAAATACCAACAACCATAGGTATGTTGGTCAGTTTTTCAATGATTATCCCTTTTTTGGAAAAAGTATTTCTGAAAACTTCCACCGTGCCGGCAGCCAGATAGAACACCAATGCCCAAAAAAAAGTCAATGGAAGTTCTGTCAACACATAAATGCTTCTGTTCCAATACAAGACAGGGCCAACAAAGGGTTCAAAAATGATGCGCCAAAAAGAAATGGCCACCCTATACTCCTTGTCCGGAGCCAATGCCAAAGCATCTTCAAAGTGCACTTCATAATGAAAGCCCCACGCGAGGAGCACAATGATCGGGATAAAAATAAGAACGGTATATCTTCGTGTTACGGCACCCTTCATATCTACATTCTTTCTAGGGTTTTTCACATAAAAGAAAATCCTGGTTGGTTCTGTGTTTGAATTGATACAAAAAGCCCTTGACCGCATCACGCTTACCGGGGGCCAACCTATGCAAGGGAAGCGCCATGAAATCTTCACAAATCCCCATTAAGGAAAGGCAACATTTTATGGCCTTAATACTTTTTGTGGGTGAATCGTCCACGCTGTAGATGGTGCTGTGTATTTCAATAAGGCTTGACCGAAGTTGTGCTATCCGGTCCATATCCTTGACAAGGGAAGCCTTGTAGAGTTCAACAAAGAATTTAGGAAACACATTGGCCCCACCAGTGACCCCGCCGTGCCCTCCGTTCAAGATGGCAGTGGACAAGAAGAGTTCATCTCCTACAATTACGGAAAAATCACCATCTGCCTTAAATTCCTTTAGAATGGCCCGGAAAAAAACGGGGTCTCCTGAACTGTCCTTGACCCCTATTGCTCCCAGCTCCTTGGCCTTCCTTATGGTCTTTACGGAGAGTGCCACCTTGGTGCAGCTCGGTATGTTGTACACCAGAAATGGCAACGGCAGGAGCGGGGCCAGCTCTTGTAGATAGCCAACCGTTTCGGTTTCTGAAAGCGGAAAATAAAAGGGCGGTGCCACAACCAGGGCGTCTGCACCCGCTGTCTTGGCGTAACGGGCCATCTCCAAACTTGCTTCTAGAGAGGTGTCTGTTATCCCCACCAATACGGGGGCCCTGTTGCTTACAATTCGGCAAGCTTCGGTGATCAATTCCTTTCTTGTGCCATAACCAAGGCTTGGGCCCTCTCCATTGGTGCCCAAAACAAATATGCCGTGAACTCCTCCATTTAAAAGATGCTCTATGAGTTTTTTCAAACCCCTCCTGTCCAATTGTTTATTTGGCAACAGTGGGGTTACCATTGGTGGTACAACACCTCTTAGTGGCAATTTCATAGGCCGAACATTTGCGTATCGTTACTTCAGGGGAACTTCTTGGGCAACAAACCCACTTTAAGGAGTTCACTGGCCATTGTACTTCTCTCTAGGTCCCTGGGGGTTCCACTGTCCGTTCCCAAATTCCTTGTGCCATCTAGATACCGGTCCATCCCAACTCCCATGCAGATGACAAAGCTAAGGGCACTCGGCAAAGCTCTGAAGGCTTGCCTTAGCTGCCCATAAAGGAAAAAAACTACCTTTTGGCGAGGCTCAATAGGGTAGGTTTGTGCCCTGCAGGAGCCACATTTTGGACCAGGCACTATTGTTGCTTATGTCTTCACCCTTGAACTGCGTAGGCTGTAATTTCTCTATTGCCGCTTCCGCATTTAAGGTGTTAACTGAAATCTCATCGTTGAAATGATAGTAAAAACGAAGTGGCACCGCCTGTCTTATCGCTGCCACCCCGGTCTGAAGATCTGGCAGACCGGTGCGCCTATAATCGAACCAAGATTCATGCGCGGTGGTCCAGCTGGCAATCCACTTCTGCGTTAAAATATCCTCCAGTCCCGTAAAAACTGCATTTGAAATATAGGCATCATAGGAACTGCCCACGCCCCAGGCATTCAATGATTGCCTAATGCCCTCGTTGTAGTGCGCCTCCGCAGCACCCGGGGCCCAACCGTAGAGGGCCGCCTCAGCAAGAATAAAATGTACCTCAGCGGCAGACAGCAGGCGGGAAGACAACAACGGCCCTTCGGTCTGCCGGTACCGATCATTGAGCTGGGAGGCATGGGGGTTAAAGACCCCTTGCTCTAGATTGGGGTTTAAATTATAAGAAGGCGCCGCGAAGGTGGAAGGAGGAATGCCCACGTATTCTGCATCAAAATCCACAGGGGTCTGCCAGGCCATTACATAATCATCCACCACTTTTTGCGAAACCCGCCTTACCCCATCAACAATTTCATCGGTATCATCCGGAGCGCTGGGATCGAGCACTAGCGGAATTGCTATTTTGTTTGCCCAAACGGACAATCTGGGGTCTTCCAAGGCCTGAAGGGTCTCCACAAGGGTTGCGCACATTTTGGTCCTGAAATATTCCCCATTCTCACTAATGTCAAATACCGTGTTACTGGGCCAGGAATTGGCCGGGGCATCACCGGGATAGAATACTTGGGCATCGTTTGACGCATTGGTTATAACGGGATACTTCCCTGGATTAGAGGTGATTTTTCGAATTCCTGCCTCAGCAGTTCCAGGGTCTTTGGCGGACAACCTCATGAAATAGCGCAAGGCTAAGGAATTGGCAAATTTTCTCCATTTCTGTACATCACCATTATAGAGCACATCCTGTGATGGTACAATTCCCTCATAGGAAGTTTTGGACAATAGGGTGTTCGCCTTTTCCAAATCCGTCAATATGCCCATATAGATGTCTTTTTGGTCATCAAAGACCGGTTGGTAAAACTCAGGGCCCTCATCTGCCCCAAGAGCCTCTGAGTAGGGCGCATCTCCCCACAAGTCGGTAATCAACCCAAAAACAAAGGATTTAATGACCAGGCCCACGCCTTGCTGGAACTCAAGATCAGCTTGGACGGACTTGTCATAAAAAACCTCGTTGTTGCGCAGAATGTCGTAATAACTTCGCCAACTTTGGCTGTTAACGTCCCATTCGTAATTGTTGTGCCCACCGGACCAACCATCTTTTTGGGTGTGCTGCATTACTCCTGCAACATTCCCAAACCCCAGCGAAACCACATTTTGTGCCGTACGGGTAATAATGGCCGGCATTAATAGATTGGCATCTGCCACAGCGGGATCCACCCCGTTGGGGTTAATGTTCAATTCTTCCAAATCTTCACAGGCGGCAAAAAAGACCAAGCTTAAAATGCCTACTCCAAAATACTTTTTTAACACATTCATAGTCATCTTATTTCTGTTAACACTAAAAAGTAAGTCCCACCTTAAAACCAATGGGCACCACCCAGGGATCTACATTATACCGCTCAATCCCTTGTTTAAATTGGGTGCCCCTGTTCCCGGTGCTGGATTCTATCTGAAAGGCCCTTTCGGGGTCTATGCCAAAGTCGGAATCCTTTGTCCACAGCATGATATTTCTGCTGTAGATGGAAAAGGTCATGTTGTCCAGTCCCGTTCTTTTGAAAATCTTATTTGGAATGGTGTACGTTAGGGCAACTTCGCGCAATTTGATGTAATCTGCATCAAACATGTTGGGGGTTCCAAAATCCCAAGGAAAACTCACCACATAAGGTAGGAAGACCGTACCCTCGCCTCCAAGGTTCTCTTGTTCCAAAATAAAATTACCGTTCTCGTCATGCGAACCCACCACTCCCGGGGCAAATGTGCCATCGTTTACCACGACACCGCTAAATTCTTCCGGAAAGCCACCATATTCGGGCGTGGGCCCACCGACCGGCCTAAAGTCTTCGGCAAGCAACAGTTCATCTTCGTTTGCAATGACCCAATCCCGCAATTCCTGTCCAGGTCGTAGATCGCCAGGATTCACCAAATTATCCAACCAAGTCTGTGTAAGTACGCTTTCGGACATGTACCTATGTGTCTGGGACATATACTGCCCTCCAGAACGCCAATCAAAGGTCATGTTCAATGACAGGTTTTTGAAACGGAGCTGTGTTTGCAGCCCCATAATGAAGTCAGGGTTATAATTGCCCACTTTGCTGAGTTCTTCCTCTGGCAGCCATTCTGCATCCAAGCCCCGGCCTATGAGGGGATAGCCAAAATAGGGTGAATTGGTGTCTGTGACACGCCTTATTTTTGGTGCATAGATATTGCCCACCAATCCATCTTGGCCGGCTGCGAGATCCTTGGCGAAGCCCAGGGATCTACTTCTGTTGTCACTCCAAAATTCAATGAAATCCACACCTTCGGACAGCTCTATGATCGTTGAAACGTTCCGCGTAAAGTTAAAATCAAGATCCCATTGCCAATTTTTGGTTTGTATGGGGGTAAAGCCAATTAAGATTTCAATGCCCTCGCTTTCAATGAGACCTGCGTTGATGTTTGCACTGTTGAACCCCGAAGAAACGGCCAAGGGAATGTTCCCGATAATCTGGTTCCTGTTCTCCAAGTTGTAGTAGGTGCCCTCAAACCTAAAACGGTTACCAAACGCCCTCATGTCCATACCAAATTCCAGCGAAGTGGCTTCTTCGGGCTTTAGCTCTGGCGTAAGGATGTTCCCAGGCACGTTTACCTGGACAACATCTCCCCACTGCCCTGAGTTCACAAACACGGGGTTTAAACGATATGGGGAGGTGTCATTCCCCACTTGGGCCCAACCAGCCCTTAACTTTAGGAAATCCAGTTTGGGCATTTTGATGACCTCGCTCAACAAAAAGCTCAGAGAGGCGGAAGGATAAAAATAGGATCTGTTTTCCACGGGCAAGGTACTGGACCAGTCATTTCTGGCGGTAAGATCGAGATACAGCATATCATTCCAACCAAAATTGGCCAACCCGTATATACTTTGAATGGACTTTTCGTTCAATACGCTCCTAAAATTAAGTGAGGTTGGGCTGATGTTGCTCACCGTGTAGAGGTTTGGCACCACCAGACCCGTTCCGTTCAGGGATGAATTGGTGATCACAAAATCTTTCTGGTACATTAAGTTACCTCCCCCTGACACGGAGATATCGAGTTTTCCGAAATCCCTCCGGTAGGTGGCCAAAAAGTCTATGTTGCGCTCCAGACCGGTATTGGATGAGATTCCATAAGCACCATTGTTCGGTTCCCTTGTATAGCCGGGTGCCATTTTGGTTTCACGGGTCTCATCATATTTGTTCAAATTATACCTAGCCATTAAACTTACGGCAGGGGATATTTCCCATTCTGCCATTACATTTCCAAAAATGCGGTACCTGTTGAAACTATTGTTCACTTCATTGGCCAAAAAATAAGGGTTCTCGTGGTTGGAAGAGACGCTTCTCACCTCTAGGCCTTCCTTACCGGGCACCCAATAATCCTCAAGCTCCCTAATATCAATATTGGCAGGCACGGCATAGGCCCATTGGAGCGGATTGGCGCCCCTGTTGCCCACCGGTCTATTATCTGCCCATGAGTGGTTAAGGTTCACGTTGGTGCTTATGGTAAGTTTTTCATTTAAACTGGAAGACGCCGATAAGGAATAGCTGTTCCGGTTCAGATCAGAGTTGGGAATCATTCCGGTGTGGGTCATGTTGGACACACCCAATCTGTAATTCACCAGATCGGAGCTATTTGTAATGGCAAGACTGTTGGTGGTTGTGAGGCCCGTTTGAACAAATCTCCCGATATTGTTGGGGTAAGACTTCAATTCGGTGGGTATGGGCTGTCCATTGGCATCCAAGGGTGCATTCCACTGCACCGCCCAGTAGCCTCGATCCAGTTCCGGTCCGGCACCCGTGCCGTCCTCTGCTGATACGTTGGGCAAAACGCCGCCCCCCACATCTTCCGGGCGAAACGAGAAAAAACCCGACGCAAACCGGGATTGAACGTTCAAATACCTAAAAGGAATGTCTGCCACCGTATTATTGGTAAAGGAAACTTTCATTTTTTTACCCTTCTCGGCACTTTTGGTGGTAATGAGCACCACGCCATTTCCTGCCCTGGAGCCATACAGGGCCGCGGCACTTGGACCCTTGAGAATGGTAACGTTTTCTATGCTTTCTGGATCCAAGTCGGAAATGGCATTTCCATAATCCACACGAACCCGATCACCGAATCCGCCAACGTTGTTCACGGTATTGACCACGGGGACACCATCTACCACGAACAATGGTTGGTTATCAGAACTTAGCGAGGTGGCCCCGCGGATCACCATGCTAACGGAAGAACCCGTTCCGCCGGTAGAATTGATCGTAACGCCGGATACCTTGCCAGAAATGGAGTTCAGGACATTTTCGTTCACCACCCTTGTAAGTTCCTCTGCCTGTACTTTTTCAACGGAATACCCCAAGGACTTATCTTCGCGCTTTATGCCCAGGGCAGTGACCACAACCTCATCCAGGGCCTGAGCGTCTTCGGTAAGGGCAACATTTATCCTTGACCGGCCGCCTACGGGCACTTCCTGTGTTTTAAAGCCCAAATACGAGAATATCAACACAGCTTCGCCATCCTGCACCTCCAGACTGTAGTTTCCGTCAAAATCGGTCACCACACCCTTGGTTGAACCCTGGAGGACTATGCTCACGCCTGGGAGGGGAGTTCCGTCTTGGGAAGAGGTTACATTTCCGGATACGGCGAATTGATTGGATTGCGCCCATATTTGGCCCGTGCCAAATACTAGGAAAATGATAAAAAACAATAAATAACTCCTATGTTTGTTCTGAGGGTTCCTTTTCATAATCATAGTACTTTCTTTGGCTGGTTGCTTTTTAGTGATGGGAACAAGTCCTTACCGGACAACTTCAAAAGTGAGTATCAGGGCATTGGTATTGATACCTATAATGGGTGGTTCTTGCCCCGCGGCCATGAACATCATCAGCCGCATGGAGCTATCCGTCAACTCTTGCACGATCACTTTTCTGTCAAAATCCATAAAACCAATGAACTCGGTACCGGAGAAATCCAGGGTGCTGACATTGTTAAAGGTCAAGGTTCCGTTTGGCCCAAAAACCGAAGAAACTGTGTAATCCTCGTTCTCCACAAAGGTAAAGGTAGCATTGTCCTCCGGTGTGTAGGCTCCGGTGCAAAGGCCAAAATCCGCACCGCTGGCATTGACTATGCCCGCACCCTGAGTGGTCACAAATTGATACACAATTCCGCCCAAAGAGGCCCCGTCTTCCTTAACGTCATGACGATATGTGCCGTCAAAATGGAAGGTAAACTCATCTTGATACACTTCTCCCATGCCCAGTCCAGCGCCAAAGATACCGGCAGACAGTGGGACCGGGGTGCCGGGAACCGGTGTAAGGTCCGGGTCCGCGGTGGCAAAATAGTCAAATTCAGAATGACTGTTGGCCAATTTCCACGTCTTTCCTTGATAGCCCTCGGCGGTCCGGTCTCCCGTGAGCAGGGCATAGGGCGTTAAATCCAGTGCCAAACGCACCTCTGCCGTTACTTGGGCTCCGTTTTCATCGGTGGCCTTCAATGTGGCCAGGTAATAGCCACCCTCTTCATATACATGCACCGGATTCTGGGCCGTACTGGTATTGCCATCTCCAAAATCCCACTCCCAGCTCACGGCGCTGTGTGTTAAGCCCTGAAAAGCCACCTTCTTACCATTGGAACTTTGAGATATTATAGCAGAAAGCGGAAACTGGTTTCCTTGATCTTCGCTATCGCAAGAGGATAAGGACAGCATTAACGTAAATAAAAAAAACGCGCCAATCTTAATCTTAAAACACTTTCCCATATTCATATTTATTATTGTCAAAACTAGAGCCCTAACCATAGTTTGGATTTAAGTCATCTTTAAGATTTAGTTAACTTTTAAACATTCTAAAGCTAAATTTATAAATCCTCAATACATTCATTTATCTTATTCAATGTACATTGAATTTTAACCTCTCATTTCGTTTTTTACCTTTAATTTTATGTTTTTAATGTGATTTATTTATTTGGTTTGTTTCGAAGCTAAGTCCCGGCCCATTACTACAATGGTTCGTGGTGGCGGCTCCGGTGCAAAGACAAACAATATGTTTCCCAAAAAAAATGAATGCTTTGGCACGGCCCATCGGGAAGTTTTGGAATGCCAAGCCCAAGCGATCAATTGTTCTAATGAAAGCATTATGATTAGATACCCTGCCATCATTTTATTCCTTGTCCTGTCCTGTACTATGGCTTGCAAGGAAAACCCAGGAAAACAAGTATCCCACGACGTCGTGGAAAAAACGGGCACCGTGCCGGAAAACGCGCTTATGAGCTACTTAAAGACAACAGATGACAACTACCACTGGGAACTCAGGGACTCCTTTGCGGTGGGCTCCGTCACGGCCTATGATTTGTTGTTGACCTCACAAAAATGGCGGGAACATACTTGGAAACATCAATTGACCTTGTTTGTGCCCGATGAAATTGTTCATGATGGGGCGTTGCTGTTCATTACCGGCGGTAGATTGACCGATGGCCTGCCCAATTGGAAGGAAAAGGAAAAGAACGGCAGCGAGTCCGCGCCAATGGCGGAGATGGCCCAAAAGAACAAGGCCATTGTCTCAATCTTGAGACAGGTACCGATGCAACCCTTATATGAAGGAGACCTTGTGGAAGACCAATTGATCTCCTATACCTTGCACAAATACAAACAGGAAAAAGACCATACCTGGCCCTTACTTTTTCCAATGGTGAAAAGTGCGGTAAAGGGAATGGACGCTGTGCAAGAATTTTCAAAACAACAGCTTCAAAAAGACGTCTCAAGATTTACCCTGGCCGGGGCCTCCAAACGAGGATGGACCACGTGGTTGACGGCCGCAAGTGACCAGCGTGTGGAAGCCATAGGCCCTATGGTCATTGACGTGCTGAACATGCCCGTTAGCCTGGACTACCATCTCACAGCTTGGAACAAGTACAGTGATCAGATCAATGACTACATTAAACTGGAAATCCCGCAAACGGTGAATACCCCTGACGGTAATGCACTAACGCAGATGATCGATCCTTTTTCGTATCGCAAAAACCTAACCATGCCCAAACTCATATTCATTGGTACCAATGACGAGTATTGGCCCGTTGATGCCATAAAGAATTATCTGGAGGACATTCCTGGGGAAAATTACGTCCACTACACCCCCAATGCAGGACATGACCTGGACGGCGGTGCAAAGGCGCTAAGGGCTTTGAGCGGCTTTTGGGGCAAGACCTTGGCCAAGAAACCCTACGCAGACCTTACTTATGACATAAAGAACGACAGTACCTCCGCCACTCTTTCGGTGGTCTCGAACTCGGGCAGCTTCAAGGATGCCTATCTCTGGTATGCAGATTCCGAGGACCGTGATTTCCGGGACGAGAAATGGATCTCGGTCAAGGTAACTCCATTGGAAGGAAGCAAAACAACGCAAAAAATCCGCTTCCCAAAAAAAGGGTACAAGGCGTTCTACATTGATATGGAATATAGCGATGATAACGGGGGCACCTATACAAAAAGCACTAGAATGTACTTGGCCGATGATGACGAAATCCTCTAAGCTCAGGGTAAAATGGAGTGTTGCCATTGCGGCCCTTGTTTTGTTATGTCTCACTGGAATCATACGTGCAACAACCACCAGCGAGAGTATGCCGGTAACCTCATATTACGGTTATGACAAAGCCATTCCCTTAAAGGATTCCGTTGGGGAAATGATGGACACCAACAAATTTAAATTGTACTCGGTGGCGTACAGCAGTGTAAATGACCAGAGGGGCACCGGCCTTTTAAGTGTGCCTAAACATAGCGTGGCACCCTTGCCCGTTGTCATTTTGATGCACGGACTCGGAGACCACAAAGCGGTTGATTATGTGGAATACGGAAACCATCTGTTTCTAGATAAAGGTTATGCCGTACTGCGAATTGATATTAGTGGCCATGGAGAACGAAAAAAGGACACGTACGATTTTGACCTGACCGGCGAACATAGATATTGGTCCAGAAACATTCTTTCCCAAACGGTATTTGACCTTCGACGTGCAGTGGATTTTATAGAAACACGAGGAGAACTGGATTCCAAGCGTATCGGGTATTACGGCATTAGCCTTGGCGGCATCCTGGGCACGGTGTTTTGTGGTATTGAAAAAAGGGTAAAAGTGCCTGTCATTGCCTTAGCGGGCGGCCAGTTGAACCTCCTCTACGGGAAAAATGCACTTTCATCCAAGGCCAAGGACTTTGTGGGCATCATAGAACCGCTCAACTTTGTGAAGCACATTGCGCCCCGACCATTTCTTATGCTCAATGCCAAAAACGATGAAGTTGTGCCACCGACAATGAGCAGGATTCTTTTTGAAGCGGCCAAAGAACCGAAAGACATCATATGGTACAACGTTAAGCATAAGGATGCGCCCTTGGAGACAATTTATGGAGATGGTCTCAACTGGTTCCGGGAACATTTATAGATCTGTTCATCTCCCTTTGCAATAGGCAACGTGGAACGGAAATGCACTATAATTGAATTAAAAATGATGACATCACCAATCAAAAATTGTTCTCGCATCTGCGCAGACATCAAAATGAAAAGTCATTATCCTCCTTTAACACGGGCATAAATGATTTATAGATTATTATAAAACCATATTAACAATGACGCAAAAAACATGAAAAAATCATTTTTAAATCCAATGACCATTGCATGCTGTCTCTCCCTTTTGATCGGCGCTTGCAGCGAAAAGAAAAAAAACGTTTCGGAACTCGCAGACCAAAAGGAAACAAAGGAAACAACAACAGAAGTCCCCAAGACATGGGCCGAGAAATTGGGTTGGCCCGCCGGAAAAAAAGTGATCATGCTCCACGCAGATGACATAGGTATGTGTCCTGAGGCCAACCAAGCAGCCGAAAAACAAATGACGGAAGGAGTCATTCAATCCGCTGCCGTTATGATTCCTTGCCCCAACGCAAAAGCCTTCATTATGTGGGCCAAAGACCATCCGGAAATGGACGTGGGCCTACATTTAACCCTTACCAGCGAATGGAAGACCTACCGTTGGGGCACTGTGTCCCCTGCTGAAGAAGTCCCTGGCCTGTTGGACCCGGACAACAAAATGTGGCACTCTGTGCGGCAGGTAGTGCAGAACGCATCTGCTGCAGAGGTGGAAAAGGAAATACGTGCGCAAATTGAACAGTCTTTGGCCTGGGGTTATAGACCTGATCATATAGATACCCACATGGGCACCCTTTACGGCGACCCTGCCTTTGTAAAGACCTATATAAAAATGGCAGAGGAGTATGGCATTCCTGCAAACATCGTTGACCTTTCCAAACCAGAGGTGTTGGCAATTTTTCGCAAGCAGGGCTATCCATTGAACGATGAAGTGGTTCGTATGGTGGAAGGGTACACCCTTCCTAAGCTCGATTTTTTTACCAGCGCCCCAAAAGCGAAGAGTTATGAGGAAAAAATTGATAACTTCAAGAAATTGATATTGGCCCTGGAGCCAGGACTGACGGAAATCATTTTCCACCCTTCCGTCCTAACCGATAACCTCAAGAGCATTACCGGTTCTTGGCAGGAACGCGCTTGGGAGGCAGAAATGTTTTCTGATCCGGACCTCATCAAATTCTTTGAGGACGAAGGACTTATCTTTACCAACTGGAAGGAGATCATGGAACGATTTGACCGGATAAAATGAGCCCTAACATTTATTGGTGCCAAGCCAAACCATAAAGATCTACGAACACCTAAGGATAAAATGAAATCCTAGACTGAAGGTAGGGTGGCGAAACCGAAGATTCATGAACACCTCTGAACAGCAATCATTTCCAATGACATCAATTACTCCCTAAGCATCGGGACGACCTTAACAAAACAAGCAATCATTAAGAGATGGAAAGATGAGTTCCAACATTGAGCAAGAAATTACGCAACGAGCATTGAAAAGACAAACAAGTTCCGGACAGAAGGAAATGGCCTAAGATTGAAATGCAAAAAGGACGCAGTTGGCATATAGTCCCCGGCACTCAAGAAAAAGACAGGTACATCCAAGCTACTTTTTAAGCTTTTGGATCAAACCTTTATAAGACCAACGAGACAGGGCAAAAATTGAACTTTAAGGTGTAACGGACCAAGATGGTTCTTGTTCAAAAACAAAGGCAGGCCAAAAAATGTCTTGTTCATTGGGAAAAAAATGGGTAGGGCCCCTAACTATATGCCCCAGGACCTATGAACAGACCTGTTTTGCGTTACGGTTCAAGGAGTGGGTCCGTCGCAACAAACAGCACTAATTTGATGTTTTATGAACGCTACTTCTGGAATAATCTTGGCAATGTCCCTGATGGTGATCATGTTTGGCATGGGACTGTCCCTCACCTTGGCCGACTTTAAAAGAGTCATTGTTTTCCCCAAGGCCGTTATTATCGGGGTGATCAGTCAAATGATCGTCTTGCCCCTCTTGGGATACTCCATAGCTTCCCTTCTAGATCTTTCCATCGCAAGTTCCATTGGGGTCATGTTGCTGGCCGCCTGTCCTGGGGGCCCCACGTCAAACCTACTGACCTATTTGGCGAAAGGTGACTTGGCCCTATCTGTATCCCTGACTGCCGTAGCAAGCGTCTTGTGCATATTCACCATTCCCATTGTCATGAAACTCTCAATGATGGAGTTTGCCAACAATGCTCAAGATGTTTCCGTGGACGCCATGACCATGATTTCCCAATTACTGCTCATTGTGCTCATTCCCGTGGGTCTTGGTATGTGGACCAGAACGAAATTTCCCCGGTTTTCGGAGAAGTTGGCCAACCCGGTCAAAATAGCTTCTGCCATCATCTTTGTACTTGTCATCATCGGTGTAACCTATAGCGTGAAGGATGTTTTTATGGAGTATCTCAAAGAGGCCGGAATACCTGCGTTAGCCTTGAACATTTGTACAATGGCAACAGGATTTCTCATGGCTGTCCTTTTTCGTCTGGGCAAACCTCAGGCCATTAGCATCTCAATAGAATCTGGCATACAAAATGGCACCCTGGCCATAACCCTGGCCACTATTGCCCTGAACAATGCAGAGTATGCCATTGTCCCGGCCATTTATGGACTACTGATGTTCGTAACGGCGGCGGTCATCATTTTTCTACGAAAACCCATATAAATCGGCAATAGCACTTACTCGGGTTGGCCCCCTGGGATTGGAAACGACCAAAGAACTCAAAATAACCGTACAAAGCATAAAAGATGAACACCAAGTTATTTACAATAAAAACAATCATATGCTTTTTGGTTGTTTTAGGCTGCAAAAGTGAGCACCCAATATCCGTGGCCCCCAAGGGCTATCCCAACAACACGATTCTAAAAGCTGCATATGTAACGGGCGCCTTGAAACTTATAGAGACCGACCTTACCGTTCCTGATGACATCATGGAGTTCAAGGACGTACGCTACAAGCAAATAGATTCATTGAACCTGACATTGAGCATCTATCATTCAAAGGAACTCAAAGGCAAGGCCCCGCTGATTGTCTTTGTCCACGGCGGGGCTTGGAAAAAAGGCGATAAGGACGATTACTTGCCCTACTTGATCAGTTATGCCAAAAAGGGCTATGTCACGGCAACCATACAATATAGATTGAGCGGCACCGCAAAATATCCCGCCCAACTCTTGGACGTCCAATCTGCTGTAAAATGGCTGAAAGAGCATGCGGAACACTATCACATAGACCCCAAAAAAGTGGCCATGGTGGGTGGCTCCGCAGGTGGCCACCTTGTGATGATGAATGCGTACACCACTAACAGTCAAAGCCTTGGCGAGAATGGTTTTTCTTCAAATGTGCAAGCCATAGTCAACTTTTATGGTCCCTCCGATCTTGTACACGAAGAGGCAAGGGACAAGCCCCCGGTTGAATACCTGATGGGCAAAACGTTTGAAGAGGCCCCCGAAGCCTACAAAAGGGCCTCTCCCATTTATGCCGTAACGGAGGCCGCCCCGCCAACGATCACCTTTCACGGCACTTTGGACGAACTTGTTCCCTACGGGCAGTCAGACAGGCTACACGAAAAACTAAAGGAGAAAGGGGTTCCCTCCTATTATCATAAGTTGAAAGGTTGGCCGCATACCATGGACATGTCCGTGAAAGTAAACGCCTTTTGTCAATACCAGATGGATCGGTTTTTTGAAAAATACATCCCAAAACATTAACTTTTGTAAACTGCGGTACTATGAGACAAATTTTAACTTATTTGATCATCTTTTTAGTTTTTTCCTGTAAAGACAAGGCAAAAAATGACTCCAGTATGGACAAAAAAGAACCCACTGCGGTAATTACCGAAGCGTTCATTTACGAAATTGAGGACGCCCTTACCCCGGAATGCCATGCCTCCACGGTAGCCGTAAGCAATGGAGTCATTGTGGCCTCTTGGTTTGGCGGGACCGAGGAGAAGAACAAGGATGTTGGCATTTGGGTTTCACGAAAAACCAATGGTTCGTGGACGGTACCGGTAGAAGTGGTCAATGGCGTGCAGGACAACGGCATGCGCTATCCCTGCTGGAATCCGGTGCTGTTCAAGCCAAAGGGCGGACCCTTGCATCTATACTACAAAGTTGGCCCCAGTCCGCAAGAATGGTGGGGGCTTTATATGACCTCCACAGACGACGGGGAAACCTGGTCCGATCCCATTAAATTGAAAGACGAAATTCTGGGGCCCATAAAGAACCAGCCCATAGAATTGGCCAATGGCACAATACTCTCTCCCTCAAGCACTGAAAGCCTGGACGGAAATTGGACCATACATTTGGAGACCAGCAACGATATGGGTGCCACGTGGACCAAATCCGAACCCTTGAACGACCCCAATGAATTTGGCGCCATACAACCGGCCCTTTTCAATCATGGCAATGGAAGATTACAGATGGTGAGCCGGACCAAGAACAGTGTGGTTTCTGAAAATTGGTCGGAAGATTATGGAAAGACCTGGAGTAAAATGGTGGCCACCTCGCTTCCCAATCCCAATTCCGGTGTAGATGGGGTGACCCTGAAAGATGGCCGCCATCTTTTGGTGTACAACCCCACGGACCAGAATTGGGGCGATAGGGTACCGCTCAGTATTGCGCTTTCAGAGAACGGGAAGGATTGGTACCGTGTGCTAGATCTAGAGCCCCTTACGGAAGCCACAGATCGGGAGGGAGAAGAGTACTCCTACCCCACCGTCATTCAAAGTGAAGATGGTAAGGTGCACATTGTTTATACTTGGAACAGAAAAACCGTAAAATACGTAGTGCTGGACCCAAAAAAACTCCACTGAATGAGAACCAAGAAATGGCATAGACGTGCAATGGGTATTATGGGTGCCTTGGCCCTAGGGGTACTGCTCATTTTTTACACCTCTACCTCCACCATAGACACTACGCCTTACTTTGAGACTTCCTATTACAGGAACACGATCAAAAAGATGGATGACACCTTCAAGAACACAATGCAAGTCAAAGGAGGGCTTTTGGCCGGTTTTGCCCGCATAAACATCACACCGCATACCGTAAATGACGTTCCCGAACCTTCCAAGGGAAAGTTCAATGCCCTTAAATTGGCAGGGTTTGGTGATGGGAAAATAGCTGTGGGCGTCCATGATTCCATTTTTGCCAAGGCCATAGCCCTGGAAGTAAACGGGAAGGAAATCATTTTCATAAGTGCGGACCTGCTGTCCATACCGGAAACCGTTGTTGCGCACGTGACCGCCAATTTGGGGGGAGACCTTTCACGGGAACAGCTTTTCTTTGGGGCCACCCATACCCATTCCAGTATTGGCCATTGTATTCCAGGTTTTGTAGGGGAAAGTTTTGGCGGTGACTTTAGGCCCGAAGTGGTGGCGTGGCTAGGCGATGCCTTTGTAAAGCTTATTCTAAAGGCACGAAAAGATAAAAAAATCGCAAGGTTCTCATCAGGAACCATTAGAACGCCCAATTTGGTGCGCAACCGTATCATTGGGGAGACGGGCAGAGTAAATGACAGGCTCAGCCTGGTGTCCTTTGAGCAAGAAAGTGGCAAAAAAGCGGTAGTTGGTATTTTTGCCGCCCATGCGACCACCATAGGTTCTTGGAACAACACGTACAGCGGTGATTATCCGGGCTATTTTCAAAGAAACCTGGAAGGTAAGGGCATTGACCTGGCCCTCTTTTTTGCGGGAACAGTGGGCAGCCACTCCCATAATGGGAAAGGAGAGAAGTTTGACAGGGCCAGGTACGTAGGTGAAACTCTTGCAGATTCTGCCCATATACGCCTTAAAACGATGCAACATGATTCGATCATCACGATGATTTCGGCAACCATTGCCTTGGAGGTTCCGGAACTACAGGCTGTTTATGTTACGGACAGGCTTCGGCTTTCCCCCTTTTTGGCCGGTAAATTGATGCCCAAGATGAAGTCGATTCACTTACAGGGCATCCGTTTAAACGATCTGGTCTGGATAACGATGCCCTACGAGTTAAGTGGCGAATATGGCATAGACCTCAAAAACGCCTTGGCAGTAGAAGGATACAAATCTGCCTTGACCAGTTTCAACGGACAATATTTGGGGTATATCGTACCTCAAAAATATTATTATTTTAAGCATTATGAACCCAGGCTCATGGGCTGGTACGGTCCAACTATGGGAGATTATCTTATGGAGTTAAAGTTTAGATTGGCCAATGGGCTTACAGGTACAAAATTATAGGCCACTGTTGACCAAAAAGAAAGAACTTGTGCTTGAGCCAAAGAACTGGAGCAGCCCGGGGCAACACAAGGTTAACGTACGGCAAATGAATGTTCCAATAAAACCCACTAACATAAAACAATGACCCTGATGAAAAAAGTTTTGAAAGTATTGGGATTGTTTGCCCTCTTGGCCATAATGGCGATGGCTACCCTATTCATTTACAATTGGCGCGATCGCCATCCTGATTATGCCATTGATTTAAAACGGGTGAATCCCGACCAAATGCCAATCCAAGCCGGTTTTGCCAAAAAAGCCATTACCCCAACCATTGTGGACACTTGGAACGATGCCAACGGGGACAATAAGTACAACGAAGGCGATGGGGACACATACAATGACAATAATGACAATGGAGAATTCGATGCCTTTTGGATCGCCGGAATGAGCAATGCCAAACCTGCGCAGGGAGTACATGACGATGTTTGGTCAAGGGTCATGGTGCTGGACGATGGCAAAAGCAGAATTGCGATGATTTCAATGGACGCCATTGGTTTCTTGCACGGCGATGTGATCGATGTCAGAAACCGTATTCCCGAAGAGCTCGGCATTGACTACACCCTCATCTCTGCCACCCATACCCATGAAAGCAATGATCTCGTTGGCATTTGGGGCAAAAATATGTTCACCTCAGGAGTGAACCCTGATTTGATGGAATATGTTAAGGCCCAAACCGTGGCTGCGGTCATTGAAGCCGCCAAAAACCTACGTCCCGCAAAATTGGTCTTTGCAGAAGACCGCTCAGGAAAAGATGCCCCCCTGATGAAGGATACCCGAAAACCCATTGTAAAAGCCACCGGTATTCACTTGATGCAGGTTTTGGATGCCGAAAACCATACCACCCTGGGCACCTTGATCAATTGGTCCAACCACCCGGAGACCCTATGGAGCCAAAATCTACTGATCAGTTCCGATTTTCCACATTTTGTGAGGGAAGCCGTTGAAAATGGCATTTATAGCGGTACAACAAAAATGGAGGACGGTTTGGGTGGCATTGCAATTTACTTTTCAGGGGCCCTTGGTGGACTAATGGCCCCACACCCCACCATTTCCATCCCAGATCCATACACTGGCATTGAGTATTCCGAGCCGAGCTTTGAGAAAGCCAAGGCCCTGGGGGACCAAATCGCACTGATGTCATTGAAAGCCCTAAAAAAGCATGGGGACACCCTGAGCACCTCGAATATTTCGGTCCGTGCAAAAACGGTTTTTCCGGAACTGGACAATACAAAGTTTATAATTGCAAGTGGCATTGGATTGATCAAACTAGGGGTCCCCGAATACTTTAAAACGCGGACGGAGATAGCTGCCATTAGAATTGGTCCGGCACTTTTTTTGAGTATTCCAGGAGAAATCTATCCTGAGATCATCTTCGGTGGGGTTGAGGCACCAGAGGGCAGGGAATTTGATATTGGCCCCGTGGAAGTCCCCCCAATTGAAACCCTTATAAAAGATAGGTATACATTCTATCTGGGCCTTTCCAACGATGGTATTGGTTATATAATTCCCAAAAGTGAATGGGATACGGGCAAGCCCTATTTGTACAATGACGAAAGGGACACCTATGGGGAAGAGAACTCGCTGGGGCCCGAAACGGGACCCTTTATTTACCGTGCACTCGTTTACGTCATAGAAGATTTGGAATGAGCCTGTGCCCAGGAGAGGCCTCCTTGGAAGTTTTAGGAAGACCTGCAACCCATTAATTTGTCTTAAATGCCTTATAAGTTGACCAAAACTTATTTAAACGTAAAGATACGATTCAAAGTAATCGGGACCATCCAGACCATGCTGTTCTGTGCTGTATTGGCCACAGTCCTTTCGTGCCAAAGTGAATTGAAGGAACCACTGAACCTTTCTCAGGCCGGGATGTTGATATCTCCCTCCCTGGATTTAGATTTCCAGGAAACGGTAAAAACCGTCATGGCCCAAGAAATAGAAAAAAGAAGTCTTATAAGACCTCCCGTGACCAAAGATCCCAATTGCCCCACCACAATTGCCTTGGTGCTGAGCGGGGAAGAAGAACTCTATGGCCTAAATGTTCCCCGCAGAAACCAATCTCACCCAGAATACAAAAGGGAAGGATATAGGATTTTTCACGAATCCAAAAACGGTAGGAGTTCCCTTTGGATCATCGCCGCCGATTCCAGGGGCCTCTTGTACGGAATAGGCAAGTTCCTCCGCACGGCCCAAATGAAAGAAGGCCAATTGTCCGTGCCCAGCACCATTGACATTTCCGAAACTCCTGAATACGGCCTTCGAGGACACCAGTTCGGCTACAGGAATACCGCCAATTCTTGGGATGCCTGGACGGTGGCACAGTTTGACCAACACTTTCGTGAGCAAGTTTTGTTCGGCGCCAATAGCTTTGAGAACATTCCCTTTCAGGAACCTGGATCCAGTATACATTTTAAAATCGATCCGCAAGAAATGGAAGTTGCACTCAGTAAAATCTGCGATAAATACCAGGCAGATTATTGGGTATGGACACCTGCCCCAAAAGACCTGACCTCAGAGGGAGCACATGAAAAGGGGCTTGCCGAACAAGAAGCCTTTTATGTCCGATGTCCACGATTGAACGGTGTTTTTGTACCCGGAGGGGATCCTGGCAACAATCATCCTTCCGCATTGATTCCATACTTGGAAGATCTCTCTGCCATTCTTAAGAAACATCATCCAAATGCCGGTATTTGGGTTTCTTTACAGGGTTTCAACCAAGAAAAAACGGATTTTTTCTTTGAGTACCTAGAAAACCACCAACCAAAATGGCTCAGAGGACTGGTAAACGGGCCTAGTAGTCCCCCATTACAGGCAGAAAGGGAAAGGCTTCCCTTAAGGTATGCCTATCGCTTTTATCCAGATATCACCCATACGGTACGTTGCCACTATCCCGTTGCTAACTGGGACCAGGCCTTTGCACTAACCTTGGGCCGCGAGCCCTGCAACCCGCAGCCGAAACACTACGCAAGACTTTTTGAACGGGACGTTAGATTTACCGATGGCTTTATCACCTACTCGGATGGTGTACATGATGATGTGAACAAAATAGTATGGAGCCAGTTGGGTTGGGGATCAAAAAAGAATGTGGCACAAGTTGTTCTGGAATACTGTCGTTTTTTTTTCGGTTCGGAGGTGGCAAAAAAGGCCACACAGGGAATTCTGGCACTCGAGAAAAATTGGGAAGGTCCTTTATTGAACAATCCCGTTGTAAAGGAGACTTTGAATCTTTGGAAAGAACTCGAAGTCGAAAACCCGAATCTTCAATCCAACTGGCGTTGGCAGCAGTTGATGATGCGCGCCTATTATGATGCCTACATCCAGGATCGACTGGCCTACGAGAAAAGACTTGAGGATGAGGCCTATGCCCTACTTAAAACCGCAAGGGACAAAGGCGTGGCAAAGGCCATAAAAGAAGCGTTGGCACATCTTAAAAAAGCAGATTCGGTACCCGTTTCCCGAGATCTCAGAGAAAAGGTATTCGCTTATGCGGAAGCTTTGTTCAATACGGTGGGAGCCCAAACTAGCGTGACAAAATACAATGCGAGTGGAGCCGAAAGGGGCGCGGTACTGGATTTTATAGACCACCCATTGAACAACAGGTGGTGGCTGGAAGACGAGTTAAAAAAAATTGAAGAATTGAAAACCAAGGATGAACAATTGAAAAGGTTGGAGTTCATTAGCACCTATGAGGATCCCGGCGAGGGCAGTTTCTACGACAACGTTTCCAGCGCCAGTGCCCGGCATGTAACCTCAAAAACCAATGATGCAATAGACTACTTATGGGAAAACAATGGTCTGAGCAGAAAACGTTTATCCACGCAACTCTTTCAGTTCACACCTACCTTGGCCTACCAAAATCTTGATTCTGGCTCTGACTACCTTATTCGCGTTTCCGGATATGGGGAAGCACTGTTGAGAGCGAACGGCAAAAGATTAATTCCCTCCAAATATGAAAAGGGGTTCGAGGAATTTAAAGAATTTCCACTTTCAAAAGAATTGATTCCCAATGGGAAACTAAACATCACCTTTGACACGCCAGATGAGGAACATATGAACTGGCGTGAACAATCCAGGGTAACCGACGCGTGGCTCTTGAAACAATAAAAATGATCAAAAAACTATTTCCGCTGGACGGCATCATCACTGTGCTGAACACCCCCTTTACCAAAGAGGACTTGGTAGACCTGCCCGTCCTAAAAAAACTTGGCCTACCCCATAGAGGCCGGAGTGGTGGGTTTTCTTGTTCCAGCAATGGCAGCAAAAGTTCATAAATTGGAAATTTATGAGCGACTTGGTATGGGTTCCGCTGGGCTTATAGATCACAAAGAGCTATTGCGATTGTATTTGGCCCTTGGATTTAGAAACGTACTCTTTCGTATACCCTATGAAAATGATGCCCAGTTCAAGGCTCATTTTTCAGAACTTGCTAGCACTCGGCCGGAAATGAGCATGCTCCAAGATTGGGATGCTTCCGGTGTTGGGCTGCCCGATGGGCTTATGTGCCATCTCTTTGCTACGTATGCAGCGTTCAGGTGTCTAAAAGTGGAAACGGTACCCGCAGGGGCAAAAAATTCAAGATTGTTGGCCTTGACGGAAGGCAGCATCCATTTAAGCTGAGGCTGGGCGGTGTCCCAAATACTGGAGGGCCAAAAGCAGGAAATGCTCTACATTTACACAAAAGTTTACCGCCTTTTCAGGAACGGGAACAAAGAAGAAGCTGAAAAACCATTCCATAAAATTCTTCCCGTTCGGGCTTTTTCCAACCAACACTTGGATTTTTCCGTCCATTTTTTTAAACGTCTCTTGTTCCAATAAGGAAAATATGGCAAGCCCGAGGTAAGGGAACCCATCATTGAATTTGACAAAGTTCATTAAAAATTGGAAACTCGGTACATTAAAACGGAAATGGCCCTGGAAGAACTACTGGCCAATGAATCCCGGGATCCGGCCAGGCATAATTGAAATTTTTGCCTAATGGGAAGATTGGGGATTTGTACTATTGGCACTACCCTTTGGGCTCACTGATTACCCCCAAGTACCTGCCCATCCAATAGGGCAACAACCAGATATCTCCAGCGGAAAATTCTTGGGTGCCATCACTTCCCATTTTGTCCAGCCGAAACATGTTGGCGTTGTGCCGCTGTACGGGCCTCTCGTCCGGTGGCAAAACCTCTTTGATCGTCTGCTCCCTAAAATTGAGCGTTATGTGCTCAATATCCCTTCTGTGGCTGTTTTTAATGTCCCAAGCCACCATATCCATTGGGTGTTCCCTAAGGTACCATGCCGCTTTATCTAGGTCAAAATCCTGGATGCCCGTGAGGGCTGTCATGATGTTCCAGGCACCGTCCTTTTCAGGACGTTCAATCTCCCAATGATCAATGATGGCTTCCCTATACTTGTCCTTTAATGTATCGTTCAACGCATATCTATAAAGGCCCCAATAGCCCAGGAAATACATTTCATCATCAGAATGGTTCCAAGATTGGGATAACATTTTACTCCAATCATCTGTATTTTCAGGTGCCGAAGAAATCCCGTCCATTGGGCGCATCAGGTTTTCCAGATAGCCGTGGTTATCCATTAGATCGAAGGCTTTTTCCCTATACTTTTCCTTTTGGGTAAAATGATAGGCCGTTTGCAACATCCCTATGATATTTGAGGAATTTAATTTCCGATCCCCCACCATTTCGGGCCTCGCATTCACATATTCGGGATGCCACTTGCCCCAAGTCGTGGGTTTACCGTCAAAGTCCACCAAGTACATATCATTGCGCACAATATGGCCCATTAAGGTATCTATCAAGGTTATTGCCCGATCTTTGAGTTCATTGTCCATCAGTTCGGCCATGACCCCATAGGCAAAAATATGGCCAATAGCCTCGTCACTGCTGGTAGTCGCTTTCCAATCCCATTCGGGATCATCTGAATGTTGCCAGCGTTCTGGATTGTGTAACCGATCAATATAGCCGCTTCTCTCAAAAGAACGTGAGGGAAAACCGGGCACCGGATTAATACTGAACAGACGCTCCATGGCATCCATGGATTCCTTACAGTTCTGCAGGGCATCCTCCGATCCCGTGACGGCATATCTAAAAACTTCCCCTGCCAAATACATGCTGGTCCAAAGACCATCGTTATCAGAGTCGCTAAGCCTTCCAGAATCAAAATCTCCGTCTTCCATATCCACCAAAGTAGCATTGAAACCCAGACGGATATGCCGGTTGCGCACTTGACGATCATAGTACTGGGCCTTATCGAACAGCGTCATTTTCTCGAAGACCAATTGGCCAAGTCCCTCATCGGTCAAAATCAAAACAGAACCATCTGTTCCCTGCGAGATGTGCTTCACCACGTTCCCGGGCAACCAGCGCTTTCCATAGTAATAATCGAACGTACCATCTTTTCGTTGTTTAAAGGCCCCCTCGGTAGATCCGAACCATAGGTGGCCATCAATGGCAGCTACCGCGGTTATTGCCGTGACTGGCAATTTATTGTTCAGGGTACCCACTTGTTTTCCGGTTGAGGCATCAAAGGTTAGGTAGCCCGAGTTGGTTCCAATCACCAATTTGTCGTCGTAACTGGCAAAAGCGGTAAAACCATTTCCCCTTACCATCGTTCTTAATTCCCTTGTGTCAGAATCAAACCGGGCCACGGATTGCTGACCCAAGACCCAAAAAACATTGTCTGGTTTGGCATAAAGAACATCCAATACGGTATCTTTTTCCAATAGGCCCTGCCAAGGTATTTTGCTTTGTGACAAAAATTGCAGTGCATTTCCATCACTGACCATAAACCCAAAATCATCGCCCGCAGCTACAATAAAAGCTTCCGGCAAGTTATGTTCTAAATAGAGGCTACCGGCCCAGGCATTGCTGAGCACCGCTTTGTCATCTACATATACAAACTGATTTTCATAGACCGTCATACCACCCAAGTCCTTGTCTGTGATTGGCCTGTAGGTCTTGTCCTGCACCAATGTGCCCGGATAGAGAAACCGGCCATCGTGCGTTCGCAGAATCCCGTGCGATGAAGCCACCTGGACCACCATATTCCTGTCCATGAAAGCCTTGGAAAGAGCCATACCCTCCTTTTGAATACCATATTTTATGGCATGGTCCTGCAAGTAGGGCACATCTTCGTAAACCGGCAAGGAAATGGTCTGTCCGGTGTTTTCCTTTGGTGTCTGTGAACAGCTCGCAAAAAGCAGGAGCAAGGCAAAAAGGTAATGAATCAATGATCTTTTCATTTTAAAAAGGATTATTGGTTACTGCGGTTTCGGTTTAAAATCACGTCTAAACGAATTAAGCATTTTAAGCCTTGGCAAACTCCCAATATGTTATGCATTTTACATTGAATTTTGACCAAAGTTCCCAAACCCTGCTTACGTGGCAAAAACTGGGATACCATTTAAACTTTGGGCCGTAGTTTTGACAATGGCCTCTCATGGACCAGGCGGTGATGTCGCAAACCTATTAAATTTCGTGTTGTAACGGTTGGCCAAGGAGTTTGCAGATTGCCCGGGCTGGCAAAATTTATGTGCCATTATCAAAATACCATGTAAACTGGTTTATATTACTTAAACAAAGCCGGCACTGCCAAGCTATATTTGCTAAGCTTTGGATTGAAGGTATTTTTTAACTAACGGGAAATTAATGGAATGAAGATGAAAAGCAATAGACAAAAAGGGCGAAGGGAGTTTTTGATCAGATCAGGATTGGGGGCAGCGGCTTTGCCCATTATGCCCTTCTCCTGCCACGAAACCACGCAAGATAAGGTTAAGGAACTGCCCACAGATTCCTTTCAATTTGCCTTTCTGACCGACATCCATATCAAACCTGAGATGAACGCACCCAAAGGATTCCAGATGGCGATCGATACCGTTAACAAATTGAGCCCGGACTTTGTCTTAACGGGCGGGGATCTGGTATATGATGCAATGCGCGGCAATCATTCAAAATGTGAATCGCTTTTTACCTTGTACAAGTCTTTGGCGAAAGGTTTTCAGATGCCTGTTTATAATTGTATAGGCAACCACGATTTGTTCGGTATTTATGAAGAAAGTCCGGAAACGGAAAACCATCCAGATCACAAATATGGTATGTGGGAGCGGCATTTTGGCAAAACCTATTATTCATTTGATCATAAGGGGTGGCATTTCATCACCCTAAACTCCTTGGATGTTACCGAGAAAAAAAGGTACGAAGCGGTCTTTCACCAGCAACAAATGCAATGGTTAAAAGAAGACCTGCGAAAACTGGAAAGGACAACACCCATCGTGGTAACGACACATATACCGATGATATGTACCTATTCCCAATTGAACGGGGGAGACAACACACGAACGGTAAAAAACGCTCCAGAAGCCTTTAAACTATTTGAAGACCATAATTTAAAACTGATACTCCAAGGCCATATCCATTGGAAAGAATACGGCCAGGTCAATGACCGGTTCCATTTTCTTACCGGAGGTTCCATTGCCGGCAATGGGTGGAAAGGAAGAAGACACAATACCAAGGAAGGATTTGTAATGGTGAAGGTGACCGGCACAGAGTTCTCTTGGGAATATATTGATCATGGTTGGGAAGACGAGCGGCTTAAAACAAGTCATCGGAATGGAGCTTGACCCTGATCATGTGCACGGAAACCTACTGCCTAACCGTATTTTCCAATAGGATAACGGACGGACTATCGGTCAACCATCGTTTGCTCAGCCCGGTGGTATCCCCTTTTGCCAAGAACTGGACAAAAGAGCCCAAAGCAAGATCAAGATCACCGTCCCCATCAACATCACCTGCATCCATCACCATCCACCGACCCTTTGCCGCTTCCGGAAAAGAAAAAACCTCGAATGTCATGTTTCCCTGGTTCTCGAGATACACAAAGCTTTCCTCAGGGGCATTCAAATAATCGGGGAAGAATGAAATGCTGGCGATATCCAAATCTCCATCCAAGTCAAAATCTCGCGCCATCGACTTGTATGCGCCATTTTGAGGATAGAAATAGGCCTGCTCAAAATTCAGGTTGCCGTCGTTCAAAAAAATGTAGCTGCCGTGATACGGTTTTAAAATCGGGGTTTTATCCGCATTATCCCCGCAGACATACAGAATATCGTCGTGGCCGTCCTGGTTGAAATCGGCAAGCTCAAAATATTGACTGCCGTTAAGGGGTGAAAAGGTCAGTAAGCGCCTTTCGGTAAAAGTTCCCTTTCCACTGTTCTCAAAGTAAAAGACACCTTCATCGCCCTGGGCCATCAGCGCAAACACATCATTGAATCCATCTTTGTTGTAGTCCTTTATGATGGCCTTTATGGCACCCGGAGTATTTTTGAGCAGGCGCTGCGTAAACTTTCCGTTGCCCAAATTTTGGTACCATGCCAGTTTGCCCGTACGATCGCCAAACTCACAGGCGAGCACGTCATCCAGGCCATCATTGTCAAGGTCTGCAAAAACCATGTCCACCGGCCGTTGTAATTTGGAAATCCAGAGTTTCCCATCCAAACGGTTTGAGGCACTTTCAGCTGCCCTAAATCTATATACGGCACCATGAAAAAAATCATTGGGAAACACATTCTTTCCGATGGTGGTAACAAAGAAGTCGCTGCCTTTGCCCCAATAGTGTATGGGCGTGTCATTAAATCGCAGGCCATAAGCCTTCTCCAGCCCAGGAGTTAAAAAAGTTAGGCTGTTATTGTTGCGTTTACTATCACTGAAAACAATGCCTTGTTGATCGGCCAGGATCTTCACCATTGAGGTAAGCGGGGGGCGGTCCGCAAAAGCTGCTTCGGTGTACTTGAAATGTTTTAGTTCCATTTTAATTTTTATGTTGGATTGGGTGGGCAGTATCTCCTTCGGAGCATTTTGCAGATAGTATGCCACTAGTTTTTCCCAATCTTCCTTGGCCAAAACGGGTTTCTCGGGAAAGATATTTGCCTTTTTTACCACACTGGCATAGCGCAGGGAGCCAGAGATACTATCATACTCACGGCTATCTCGGTATATTCCCAATCTATTGCCCATAGCGGGGAGCACGTCGTTTTCCCAAATGGCCTTTGGCAGTTTCTCTGGTTCAACAAAAAGATGACAACCGCCACAATATAGCTTGGCCATCTGCGCTCCGGACTCATTTGAAGCCACTGGATCGGGTTGCCCGATCTCCATGGTACCATTTTCTTTGCATGAGATCAGCGCAGTACTGATCAATAAAAATTTGAACCACAGTGTCCTATGGTTTAACTGGCATCTTTGAATGCTTGAAACACAATATCCAATCCATTTTTTCATTTAAAGAACTTATACATATCCTAAACTAACAAATTGACAACAGTCCGCGGCACATTTATGAATGAAAATCTTGATTTGACCATTCAATGACCACACCAAACCATTGAAGATATTCTTGCTTCCAAAAAAAAACACCAGTGCAGTCACCATAGTTGGTTGCACATCTTCTTTTTCAGTGCCTAATGAACACTTTCTTAGATGGAGGTTTCGCCCAAGATAAATGGAGATACAAATCGCTGTAAGATGTTAACCCAAGGCGCAAAGGTTACAATTCATTACCCTTGACTCTGTTCCAATCTTTTCAAACCCCTTTCTAGAAACCAAACAGAGCTCCTTGATGCAGTATGAGGTTGTCTCTTGCTTGCTGGAATTTACGGGCACAACCCGCTGCAGTGCTTCGTCCTAATCGTTAGTGATGCCTTTGACCATCCATCATTTGGAAAAATCCCTTCCGTTTCCCTAACGCAGCCAGAACGGATCATCGGTGTTTTCACAGAAGGTTTCCTCTTGGTGCATTTTGGAGATATGGCTCAATTGTTCTTCTGTGGCCCGTTCCTGCAATTCCTTGAAAAGCACGCGTTCCTCAAAACGTATGTGCTGCTCCAGCCGGGTTTCCAAAAGGGCCAGGTCCTTCCCTTTTTTAAAAAGTTCGTGTAGGTTTTGGTGCTGCCCCAGGGCGGTATTCACCAAGGCATGGTCCTTGCCCAAAACCGGAAACACATGTTTTTCCTCCAGCTCAAAATGGGGCACCAAATGGGTTTTATAGAACCAGTCCGCATATTTTCTGATCCTCTCGGGATCCACACCGTTCTTGAACCCCATTCTAATTTTCCAACAAAGGAGCAAGCCGTGATGGTGCTCACGGCTTATTCCCTGAAGGGCCTTGTGCCTTTTTATGGGCTTATGCTGCATGGCTCCCCAACTAAGCGTTCAGCTTTTGCTCCAAAATTTCCGCTTGGGGGAACAGGATGTTGTTTTCCAGATGAATGTGTCTGTGCAGGTCTTCCTCAAACTCCTTCAAAAGGGAGAAGGCCACCCTGTAGGTATTGCAGGCATCGGCGGGAGGATTGTAATCATCGCTGAGCTGGGCAATGATCCTAAACCGCTCCCCCTCGTTCTCATGTTCCTGCATCATTGCGGCAATGGGGTTTTTTACCGTACCAAAGTGCGGGGCCTCCAAGGGCTCGTTTGTTTGTTCGGCCCGCACCATTTTCCGCACCCTGGGAAAGAGCAGCAGCTCTTCCTTTTTCATGTGCATGGCCAGCTCGCCGGCAGAGGCCATAAAATGTTCATAAATGTTTAAAAGCTCCGGGTGGCGCTGTCCGTGGACCTTGCAGAGCTTGGCAAGATATTGCTTTAAAACCGGAATGCGCCCCGCTACATATCTGTGGTGCTTCTTTTCAATATAATCGGCAAGCAGGTCCAAGGGCCAAGATGTAAAATCGGCATTGTCATTATTCTCTTGGGACTGCACCTTCTGGATCTCTCCCAGGAATTTTTCCAAGTCCAGCCCGTGTTTCTCCGTCACTTCTGCCAAGCTCCTATTGCCCTTGCAGCAAAAATCGATCTTGTGGTCCTTGAACACTTGTGCCACCCGGTAATCCTGTGCCACCATTTCGCCAATGGTCATTTCCATGGTATTTTCCATAATCGTTGTCATATAAAGTTAATTTTTGAGGTTGCGGCCATGATCGCCAAGGCCATGAAGTCTGATATGATTTTTAAGGTATGTTCTTTTTTTGTGGGAATGATAAAGGTGTCCCCTTTCTTGAGCGGCACGTTTCCTTCGGGCATGGTCAGCAGCGCTGTGCCCTCCTCCACGATGATCACCGCCTCCGAAGTACCGTGGTGCGGGGGCATTCGCATACCGGCACGCCCGGTGATGGTCATAAGCTTCATCTGTTGTCCCATTTTCAAAGGGTTCAAGGTGGGTGTCTCCAATACGTTCATAGGTTTCTTTCTTTAATCGGACAAAAACATCCTATTTATGTTCAAATTTTTTTATCGCTTTAGATGGGTAAGCCCCGTCTGAAGACCCTCGGTCATTTGGAACAGGCTGGTGCGCTGCAACATCTGGGCCAGGTCATTTCTTATGTCCACAAATTTGTCATGCACCGGGCAGGGCTTGTCCGCATTGCACTCCTTAAGGCCAAGGCCACAACCGGCATAGATCTTTTTCCCGTCAATGGCATTGACGATCTGACTCAGTTTTATGGTGTCCATCCGATCTCTGCCGATCTCAAATCCTCCTTGGGCCCCTTTTGCGGAGGACACAATGTTGTTCTTTGATAGGATTTGCAGGGTCTTGGCCGTAAAGGCTTCGGGCGAGTCTATGGCCGCGGCGATCTCCTTTAGGCTCACCCTTCTCCCCTGTAGGGATTGCGAGGCAATATAGGTTGCCGATCTAATTCCGTATTCACAGGCTTTTGAAAACATGGGCACCTCAATGGATTTGAATGCAAATATAGGACGATATTTTAATTAGGACAAAAATATCCTAATTAAAATTGTCAGCCTTCCCGGCCCTTCGCATCACCCCAGGAAAACCAATGACAACTGCTGAGGAAAAGTGCCATCCACCCCATTTTCTCCCACTGGCCACCCCTTTGCTAAAAATACACCCGCAACATAAAATTGGTGGTCAGGCCCAAAGAGAAACGCGAAAATTCGTCCGCCTGGTTCGCCGCTCCCACCCGGTAAAAGTTATTGATGGTATTTTCCCGGTTGGTCAGGTTCCAGACCGATGCGCCCAGCTCGGTACGCAGTCCTTGGCTGAGTTGAAATTTATACAGCATGGACGCATCCAAGCGCAGGTAGTCCCGCAAGCGAACGCTATTGGCCTCCCCAAAATTGATGCTGTTGCCCACCACTTCGTTGCCGGGTTCGGGCCGGGACGTGGGCGCGCCGCTGCGGTAGTTAAGGCCCACCGAAAAATGCCAGGCCTTGGTGGCGTAGGTGCTGCCAAAGGTCAGGGCGTGGGCAATATCAAAATTACTGGGAAATTGCACTTCTTCCAGCGTATCAAAGGTATATTGGTTGTCCATGTACGAATAGCTGAGCCAACTGCTCAGCTGGCCCCATTTTTTGCGCAGCAGCACATCCAGGCCGCGCACGGCATAACTCCCCTTGGCCCTGGTAAACTCGTACTTGGTGGTAAAGGCCTGACTCTGGGTGGTAATCCCGTCCACATTTTTATGGTAGCCGGTAAGGTCCAACAGCCAGCCGTTCTTGTTGTAATTGAGGCCCAAGGACAGTTGTTGACTTTGGAGGATGGGAATGCTGTCGTTATCGGTCTGTTGCCAGCGCCGCCGTTCTATCCCCAGAAAATCGTTCTGAAAATTGATGATCTGGGAGTTGTTCTGATGTTTGAACTCCCCCAAAAGGGACATTTCGATATATTTACCCAATTTTTTATGTAGGCTGATGCGCGGCTCTGCCAGAAACAGATGGAACTTCTCGATGTAATTGATGCGCGCCCCGGTGGTCAGGTTGATGCCTTTTTCCACGTTCCGATAGTTCACCTGCCCCACCACGGCGTGTTCCCGTATCACGTCCGAATTTAGGCGTTTGAACCTGGGGCGGTCAATATCGTTCACATTGGTCACCTCCGACTCCACAAAGTGGTAGCCGCCCTTGAATTGGAAGTTCTTTTTCTTCCAGATGCCTTCCAAGCGCGTACCCGTTTCGGAAACAATGTTCTCCTGCAAAAAACGCTGTTGCTCCAAAACATTGGCATTGATGCCCTGCAACTTGTAATCGGTATTATAGACGTGCAGTACGGTGGCAAAGGCATCGGTCCAGTCCCTGCGGTAATGGATGCCGCCCGCAATATTGTACTGCAACAGGCTGCTTTGCCGCGTTTGGGAGAACGCACCCAAGGTGGCGGTCTCGTTGAACTCCAAGGAATTGTTGAGCAGGATAAAATTTACCCGAAGGGCATCACGTTCGGACGGTTTGTAGAGCCATCTCAAAGAGGTATCGTAAAAGGTAAAACGCTGGTCCGTATTCACCACATTGCGCTCGTTTTGCCCCACTTCGGTCTCCTGTACAATACGGTCAAAATAATTCTGATAGGTGGGCGTGCGCACCACATCGTCCAAGGAACGCCTGGCGGCAACCTGTACGGATGATTTTTCGCCCATCGGGATGTCCACAAAGGCATCGGCACTCAGAAAATTGAAGCCTATCGTTCCCTTAAACTCCCGCTGTACACGGGTATCGGTCTGCATGTTGATGGTGCCCGAAACCCCATCGGTATAGGAAACGTCGGTGCCGTTGTTCATCACCAAGGCGGTTTTGGTGATCTGGGGATTAAAACTGGATATCAACCCAAAAAAATGGCCCGATTTGTACATTTTGATATCGTCCCACAAGATCAGGTTTTGGTCGTGCGACCCGCCCCGGATGTTGATGTTGGAAACCGACTCGTCCACACTCTGCACCCCAGGGAGCGCCTGTACCGTCTGCAATACATCTGCCTCCAAAAGTCCGGGCAACAGCGTAAACTTGGAAAAATCGACCACCGTGCTGCCGTCCGCTTTTTTATCGATTCCCCGCACCAAATACCCGGTAAGCGTTACGGGCGAAAGTTGTTGCAGTTCCTCGCGCATTTTCACCGTGGCACATTCATTTTGTTGAAATTCCGCTGCCGACTTTTTCAATGGCAAAAAGCCGAGATAATCGATACGAATTTCTTGTTGGGGCGTGTCCACCAGAAGTTCAAAATAACCATTTTGGTCGGTGATGGTATAGGTGCCCCCACTTTGCACCGTGGCGCCCGGCAGCACCTGCGCGTATTGGGCGTCTTTTAGATAACCGCAGATGGTCACGGCCTTGGTCACCGTGACCACGCGCTCACCCACTTTGGAAAAGCGCAGGGACGTCTGGTTCTCCAACCATTGCAGCATTTTTTCCAAGGAAGGTTTGCCCGAAAAAGGGCGGGCCGTTAGGCCTTCCAACAAACTGCTTTCGTAATTGAACTGGATATTGTGCTGCGTGCGTATGGTCTCCAATAATTGTAATACCGGAACGGTAACTTTCACCTGGGCGCCAAGCCATCCCGTTGCCAACAAGACCCCTAGAAGCAAGAATTTGGAAAGCCTAGGGTGCGCCATGGCCTATGGTTACATTATCGCCCTTGATCGTGTATTGTAGCCCCAAGGTCTGGGTAATGGCGGTAAGGGCATTTTCCAGATTGTTGTGTTCAAAGGCACCGGTAAACCGCAGATGGTCCACATTGTTGGTGCTCACGGAAATGTTGTACTGCTTTTCCAGTTCGGCCAGCACGGTGGTCAGGGCGGCATTTTCAAAAACGCTCATCCCGTTGAGCCATTGGGGTTTTCGCAGGGCCACATCTTGCTCCTCGATCTTTCCATTTTTAAGCACCAGGGCGCTCCCGGCCGGGAGTTCGGTCGTATTTCCGTTCAGGGAAACGGCTACCAAACCTTCGTAGCACACCACTTGAAAAATACCATCGCGGGCGGTAACATTGAATTCCGTTCCCAGGACACTCACGGTGCCGTAGGAGGTCCGCACCTCAAAACGCTGTCCTTTTTCCACCTCAAAAAAGGCCTCGCCCTCTAGGCTGAGCTCGCGTTTGGTTGCCCAGGAATCCGGGTCGTAGGTCAAGGTAGAAGCCTCGTTCAGTGCCACTTTGGAGTTGTCCGGAAGGGTCAAGTTGGTGTTTTCTGCCCATTGGGTGGTGGTGGTAAGGCCACTATTGGAATTCATTAGGTAAAACAGCCCCAAGCCAATGATGAAGATCGCGGCGATTCTGGGCAGCAGCTTTGACCAATTAGTCTTTTTTACGGTTTTGTGGGCCAATCTTTTCTCCAGACTTTCAAAAGAGGGCGTGCTGTGCTTAGGCCCAAAACGCTTCGCCTCTTGGGATATTTCGGTCAAGAATGGGGCATCCTCCATCGCATCGAAAGCGGCCTGCTCGTCCGCCGTCAATTCGTTGTTCAGCCATTTTTGTATCAGTTTTTCCTTGTCCATCGGTACCTTGTCTATAACTAAAACAACTTTGGGCCACAATATCCCGAAAAAAAATTAAAATAGTTTGAATACGCCTTAAAAATACAATTATGCTGTCCCAGATTGAGCCAAGATTTGTTTAGGGTTGCGTTTTTTAAGAATTTATGCTAATTGTATGTTTTTGAGATTTTTGCCAGCTCCCATCGCTGGCGCGAGCGTCACGCTCGTGCCCGCAAAGCCAAAAATTTTTATTGGACCTGCCATCACTTCACGGCACTTGCGTAATGTTGGCGCTGGCAAGGATCGTTGTGGTGCATTTTCTATATTTCCTTGGTTACTAGATAGGTGGTGTATAGCAAATAGGAACTTAATAAGACAAACGCTTCCCATCTGTCCAGCTTCTTTCGTTTTCCTGTGAACATGGCGATCATTAGAAAAACCGTTCCGCCCATGAGCATCAACACATCCGTATTGAAGTTCAGGTTGTATCGCATTGGACTTACAAATGAACTTATGGACAGTATCAAGAGGATATTGAAAATATTGGAGCCTATTACGTTTCCAATGGCGATATCGCTATTCTTTTTTAAAGCAGCGACCATTGAGGTAACCAGTTCCGGGAGTGAGGTTCCAGCCGCAATGATGGTTAAACCAATTATTTTTTGAGACACCCCCAATTCAGTCGCAACGGCTATGCCATTGTCAACGACTAATTTGCCACCTATTAAAAGTCCGGCAATACCAATGACCATCAATCCCCAAATTTTGTAGTTGGATGAGTCGATGGGGGCAATCGCTTCCTTTTTTTCAAAACGCAACTGTTTAAAAACGTAATATAGGAAGCCAATGAAGCCCATGAACAAAAAAAATCCATCCCCTCTTGAAATTTTAGGATGTTGACCGATAAAAAAATCGTTGGCAATAACAAACAAGAACAATGTTACCAACAACGAAATGGGTATTTCTCTCCAAGCTGTTGAAGATTGAACCTTTATGGGATAGATCAAACCTGCCAGCCCAAGAATTACAAACAAGTTAAAATTATTGCTTCCAATAATATTCCCAAACACAATGTCAGAAAACCCGTTATATGAGGCTACCGAATTAACCACCAATTCAGGTGCGGACGTGCCAAAGGCCACAATGGTCAATCCGATTACCAAATCGGAAACCTTATTTTTTTTCGCCAATGAAGAAGCGCCGTCAACGAGCCAGTTCGCCCCAAATATTAGGCTGGCAAAGCCCACAACAATACATGCTGCAGATAAAATCATGTTTTAAATGTAGTTTTTTTCAATCGATCCACAACAGACTGTCATCCATACGATGTTCATCTGCTTTAGGGCCTTTTCGGTTCATAGCGCAATTAGGTTTAATGTGTCATCATCAAAATTGACTGTTTGGTTCCCTTACTGTTCTTATTCTCTGCTCACTGTATTACTTTTCCAATATCCAAGCTGGCTAATCTTGCTTTACATGCTGTTTGCCGCTCCAGACTGCATTCTGCTTACTTGGACCGGGACAAGCGTGATACTGAATCGGGTTCCGCACAGGCTGCTTACGCCAGCCAGGGATAAATATGTCAAAGGATGCCTGGTGCATTGAAGTTTGCTTAAACAAAAGGCAATACCTTAGGATATCCCAAACTTTTCCAAGTTATGATACATTGATTTGACCATCGAGAATCTAGGCAACTTTAAAATGATCATCAAAGATTTTCAACGAAGCGAAATTATGAAGATTTGGTAATTTCTTGACAAACAAGTTATTGTTTGTCAAGAAATTAGTCATTAATATAGGTAGGATGTCGAAATATATGCCGTTCATCTAAAAAATATAATAACATCAAACTTTTTGTGTTTTTGGTAAGACGTCGGTTTAAAAATCCGATATGATCAAACATCTTACACCTATGAGCACAAATTGCAATTCATCCTCTTTGAACGTTTACGGCGCAGACCGACCATGGACCGCTGATGAGGTCAGGCATCTATATCGCAGAGCTGCTTTTGGTATTTCTACCGAAGATATCAGTGTTGTGCTAACCAAGACCCCGGCACAAGCCGTTGATGATTTGGTTGATGCTGCTCTGAACACACCGCTATCCATTGAGCCAGTAGGTTCTTACACAAAGTCCGAAAAACTTGGTAGGATGCGTCATACGTATCTTTCAGCAATGAAATCGAACGGTCTTCGGGATCGCTTGACTTTATTTTGGAGCAATCATTTTGTTACGGAATATAATGTTTATAACTGTTTATCATACCTTCATGAATATGTAAATATCTTACAACGTCAGGCATTGGGAAATGTAAAAACCTTTGTTCATGAGATAGGTCTTTGTTCGGCAATGTTGGTGTACTTGAACGGTAATGAAAATAAAAAGGACGGGCCCAATGAAAATTACGCACGTGAACTATTTGAATTGTTCACCCTAGGGGAGGGTATCGGTTACACCCAGTCGGATATAGAAAATACGGCAAAAGCCCTTACGGGATATACTTCTTACTATAACTACGCCGGGCCTGACAATTGTTTGCCTATTACCTTTGTAGAAAACGACTTCAATACGGAACAGAAAACCATTTTCGGACGAACGGGAAACTGGAACTACGATGATGTGATTGATATCCTTTTTGAAGAGCGCTCCAATGAAATAGCCACGTTTATCGTACAAAAAATATATCGGTACTTCGTTCATCCAATGCTCCCGGATGAATCTATTATCAATGAACTTGCCTCTGATTTGCTGAATGCGGATTTTGAACTTGAACCTGTTTTAAGAAAACTTTTTAAAAGTGAACATTTCTTTGATGTTGACGCCCGGTGGGTAATTATCAAGAGTCCCGTAGATTTGGTTTTGGGCTTTCTGAACGATTGTAACATACCGTATCCCGACATAGAAGATGGACTTTCTAGCCGTGTGTTCAAAGCTATTGGTGATATGGGCCAACTCGTTTTTGACCCTCCCAATGTTGCGGGATGGCAAGGAGATAAAACCTGGATCAATTCAAAAACCTTGTTGGATAGGTGGAGAGGGCTCGAAATTCTTTTGATTCGACTTCCCATAGCTTTCGGGGAACACCTTTTTACAGACTTTGTTAACTCATTGGTGGAGGACCCCAACGAAAGTGATGTCGAGCTGGTAATGAGGAAAGTTGTCGAAGCTTTATTGCCAAGTGAACTTCTCACTGATCTCGATTATGAAAATGCCTTAGAAAGATTTAAGTCTTCCTTGCCGCAAAACTATTTTGAAGATGGAACATGGAGCCTTACATTCCATAGGATGCGGAAACAAACTTATGACTTATTGTTTCACATTACCAAACAACCCGAATTTCAACTAAAATAGCGTTTATGAACCACAACGAATATACCAAAGGACTAGGAACCAAACACGACCTTGAACACGAAAACTGGAACCGACGCTCATTTCTTAAAACTTTAGGTTTTGGCAGTGCAGGTAGTCTCTTGCTCGGTGGTAATATTTTGCATGCATCTACTACTTCTCCGTTGTCGTTAGCATTGAATCAACAAGATAACGACCGTGTTTTGGTGTTGATACGCCTTCAAGGGGGTAATGATGGTCTAAATACCATTATACCGATGACACAATATGATGAATATGCAAATTACCGGCCTACCTTGTATCATCTTGAAAACCAGCTTATTTCGTTGAACGATGAATTTTCCATTCCAAATTTCATGTCTCCTTTAGAGAGTATGTGGGGCGATGGTAAGATGAAGGTAGTTCATGGTGTCGGGTACGAGAATCAAAGCCTTTCGCATTTTACATCTTCTGACATTTGGGCATCCGCTGACGAATTTACCCAAGGGTCTGAAGGTTTTTTAGGTAGGCATTTCCATTCTTATAACCCCGATTACCTCAACAACCCACCTGAAAAACCACTTGCCATACAAATTGGGAGTATTGGGAATAACCTATTTGAGTACGATGAGACCAACTACTCTTTTTTAGTTTCGAATCCGAATCAATTAAGGCTGCTTGCCGAGAGGGGAACACAATTTAGTCTCGATAATATAGATACGAGTTGTCATGTGGGTCTCCAAAAAGAATTTTTAAGACAGCAGACCAATGCAACATTCAACTACGCGGGTGTAATCCATAATGCTTATTCCCAAACGGATAGTAACAGTGTTAGCTATGAAAACGATAACCTTTCAAAACAGTTGCGTATCGTGGCCCGGCTTATTAAAGGTAATCTTGGAACCAAAGTTTATTTGGTTACACTCAACGGATTCGATACGCACGTAAAACAAGCCGATAAGCATCAAGAATTAATGACAGAGCTTTCTTCGGGCGTAAAGAATTTCTTTGACGACTTAAAAGCAACAGGTCATGATGAACATGTACTGGCAATGACCTTTTCAGAATTTGGTCGAAGACCAAGGGAAAATGGTTCAGCAGGAACAGACCATGGTACCGCCTCGCAAACCATGTTTTTTGGCCCAAGTTTACAAGGCAGTGATTTTGTGGGGCAGCACCCCGACATAACCGATCTTGACAACAACGCCAACTTAAAATTCAATATCGATTTTAGGGACTTGTATGCCACGGTACTTTCTCAATGGATGTGCCTTGATTTAGGTCAAGTGCAAAATGCCCTCTCAGGTAATTACAATAATCTTGACTTAGGATTCGCCTGCACAACGGAAATCGAACCTGTGGATCCTACGGACCCCATTGAACCTGGCGAACCCATTGACCCCATCGCGGAGGAAAATTCGGATCTGCCTGATGCTATTGAAAGTTTTTCGCACGCGCCGTTTTATAACGAAAACGGTCCTTCCATAGCCATCACGGCACATAAGGCCATGCATATTGATGTGCAGCTGTACAATATGCTGGGCCAACACATGGGTAGCATATTCAGTGATTTTGTTGATGAAGGCAGGCATGAAATTACGGTCAAAGACCACCTAGACCTTGATACCATGTCCGTTGGTTCGTACATCTACCGCATCACCAATTTTGAAGGTGCAGCCAGTAAACTGATTTTAATCGAATAACCAATGAAGATGGCCCAACGAACCAATGTAGTACTATCTAACAGAAGTTGGCTTTTGGCGTTTTTGCTTTTAACGACCCTAGGGTATGCGCAGGACCGCTTGGTCTTACCGGGCCAAGAGTTATTGTACCCGAACCTTATGGATCCTTCGTTCAACGGTAAACAAAGGCGAACCCAGATTACGGCGGTCGGGCAGTTTGTAGATTTCAATTCCGATAGGGCAACACAGTACGTGAATGCACAGTTACCTCTATATGACAATCTTTCCTTTGGGGTGGATTATTTCAATAATACCTTTGATTACCTGAATTATTCGCAAGTACTTTTGTCTGCCGCCTTTGAGGTGCCCGTGGGAACCAACGGTGGTATTAGGATAGGTCTTTCCGGTGGCGGTGATTCCTTCAGGACCAACCGTGTACCACTTGCGCAACAAAGCCCCGATTTAATACCGAATATCAACGATAACAATATTTCCTTTACCTACCGGGCCGGGCTTAACTATAGTAACCGGAACCTTACGATCGGCGGCTATTATACGTCTCTTCCGGTACAGAACGTCACTGGACAGTTAGGCCAACAAGACTTGTTAAGCTACGAGCTATCAACCGGTTTTACAGGATACTTGGGCTATCGGATACCCCTGGGTGACCATTTTGCCGTAAGCCCAATGGTCAGGTACTTAAGTTTTAAGGACAATGCCATTTACGAAGGCAGTGTAAAGTTACAGTTGAAAGATATTTTGGAACTTACCTTGGCCTATCGGAACGACTATTCCTTTAATCCGGCGATGCGGGTACATTTCTTCAAGTCCTTAGCGCTAGGATATTCGTATGAAAAGGCCTTGGGCGGTTTGGTTTTTGACGATATTCATTCCCTCAGTTTAAGCTACCAATTTCAAAAGGCGAAGGCATATGAAGAACCCGAATGGATGGAGACCGCAAAGGAGAATATTGCTAAAATAGATGCAGTTAAAAAGAAAAAGCCAAAACAAAAAGAGAAGCGCCAACCTAAGGTAATCAAAGAGAACATACAAAATGAGAATCCTGTTTTGACGCCGGTAGAGAAACCAGAACACAATGAGCAACGACCAGAGGTGGCGGATGACCCGAAACAAGAAATAGAGGCTGTCTTGGCCGCTGAAGAAAAAGTGGACATACCTGTGCACCGCGCGGTCGTAATCTCTATGGCACCCAGATATTACCTGGTGGCCAAAGAGTTTACGGCGTATCAAGATGCCTTTTTATACAAGGAAAATTTACAAGAGAACGGCCTTAACGCACTTATCGGTAGTACCGAAACTGATGTAAAATTCTATGTTTACATAGACTCCGATTTTGATGAAGCCACAGCGGAAAGGCGTTTGCAAGACTTTAAAAAGAATGCGCTGTTAAAGGGATTGTACTTGTTAGAGGTGGAGTAAATGATCCATATTCAGTCACCTTATCGAAGCTGCGGTTTAACCGCAAGGAAAAGGGCGTCCAATAGCTTCATACCGTTTTTCATCATAGTTTCGAAAACAGACCTGATTTTGAGAAGTTCTGCGCCGTGCATAAGTTATTGAACCGGCTCAATATTTTCTGTTCTGCCTTTACGTGGGGCACGGCACGTTCGGAAACGTTGTTGTTGGTGGAAGACCTCCCCCTCATATACAGAAACGTGAAAAGGTTATGCCTTTCCCTGCACATGCGCTGGTGGTCTGTATGGAGCTCTTTGTGCTTTTGTTCGTTGGTTCCCCCAATAACTTTTACGGCTGATGTTCGATTTCGGTTCTTTGGGCTCAACTCTTTTCGTATGACGCTCTCCTCCCGAGTCGATGGCGTCGAGAGTCAATATTCTGAAGTCCCGAAGGCATGGGGCAGAGAAACTTTTGGAAGAGGCCGTTAAGAATCAAAAGCAGATAGGCTAGGTAGATTTGGAGGCATTGGGCTAAGGTCCCCGATTGCGGCCTCCGTCCATGGCGGACAAGGATGACACTGCGGATGGGGGGCTACGGCAAACTTTTCCCTGGTCTCCCAATGTGCGCGATATAGGTGAGCAGTTGATTATGCCAGGCCAAGAAGCAATTTTTTTCCGTTTACCATTAATCCGGTCTCTTCGGCTCCGAGCACCTCAGGAGCGGCGACCCTTTGCCTTATCGTCTGGTAGATCTGTATGGCCCTGTCGGTGAACCGCGCCAACAGATGGTGCATACCTTCCTGATCGGAGGAGGGAAGTTCGTCGCCGGCAGCTCGCTAAAACATAAAAAACCACCTACCTCAACCTAAAATCCTCCAACTGTTCCCTCAAGGTATTGAATGCGGTATAAATACGGTGTTCCACCACTTTTTTGGTCACCCCCAGCATATCGGCAATGGCTTGGTGGGTCTTGCCCTCTACCTTGCTCAACAAAAATGCCACACGATGCTCTTCCTTTAAGCCGGCAAGGACCTTTTCGTAGCGGGTGAGAAACTCTTCCTTGCGCATTAAAAATTCGGGCGATTCATTGGTGTAGTCCTTGGGCTTTACCCCTTGGTGCTTAAAGACCACTTTTTGGTGTTTGTGGGCGTTCAGCATCATATTATTGGCTATGGTAAACAAATAGGACTTTACCTTGTCCGGTTTTACCTTGGCGCAATTTTCCCAGAGTTTTACAAAGGCATCCTGCATCACATCCGTGGGGTTCAGGGCTTCCCCGTATTTGTAATAAAGGAAATTGCCCAAGTCCCCCGCATACTGCTCATAAACTTTTGAAAAGCGAAACTTGTCGCAGATGTCCCGATATAGTTCTTGTGCCAAAGATGTGTTTGTTAGTGAATTGCAAAGGTGAACAAAAAATATTTAAAATTTTTCCGGGACTTTTCAGGACTTGGTTGTTTTAGTATAAAGCAACTGTACAATTGCACGATAACGTCAGATCTAAAATTGAAACAAAAAATAACAAGAATTAAAACAAACGCCATGAACACCTTAAAATCCCTATTAGTTTTGTTGGTAAGTACCACCTTACTCTTTACGTCTTGCCGAACGGAAGATGAGATCATCATTGATCCGCCCACGGGCGAGACGCTCAACGCCGGATCCACCCTGGCCAATTTATTGAACCGAACGGCCCTGAACGACGGTTCCAAGGACAATATCTTGGACAATGCCAGCTGTATCAGCATTGCACTCCCCATTGATGTTACCGTAAACGGCAACCCTTTGACCATTAACGATGAAGATGGCTATGAAGAGGTAGAGGATATTTTTGACGATTTTGACAACGATACGGACGTGGTGGTCATTAGCTACCCCATTACCATCATCAAAGCCGATTATTCCCGAGAAACCATCAATTCGGATGACGAATTATTGGCCCTGGCGGCCACCTGCCCGGCAGAGAACGAACTGGACGATGATATTGAATGCATTGATTTTAAATATCCCATAACGGCGTCCGTTTTCAATCAGAACAACGAGGTCATCAACACCATCATCATCAACAGCGACAACGAGATGTACAATTTTGTGGACGATTTGGATGATTTTGCCGCGGTGACCATTGATTTCCCCATTACCGTGATCCTGGCCGATGGCAGCGAACTTGTGATCAACACCATACAGGAACTGCAACGCGAAATAGAACTGGCCGATGACAGTTGCGACGAGGACGATGACTATGACTATAACGACGACGATTGCGACAACTGCACCACCGCCGAACTGGAAGGCCTTTTTGCCGACTGCACCGTATGGCGCATTGAGGATCTGGAGCGCAACGATACGGACCTGGATGCACAGTACAATGGCTACACCTTTAGCTTCAACGCAGATGGCACCCTGAGCGCCACCGAAGACGACAATACCCAAAGCGGCACCTGGAGCGCCACGGGCACGGGCAATGCCATAGACCTGAGCATCAATATCAATGGCCTGACCGACCTTAACGGAACGTGGAACCTGGAGGAGATAGAGCGGGAAGACGGCGAAGTGGAGTTTGAACTTTTCTTGGGAGAGGACGAGTTGAGCTTTAGCAGTTCCTGTGGCACAGAAAGCAATAGCGGGGATGCCTTGAGCGATACCCTCACCGCCGCGAACGCCGTTTGGACCGTGAGCAGTTTTGTGGACGAGGGCGATAACGAAACGGCTTCCTTCAACGGATTTGAACTCACCTTTTCCACTACGGGCAGCCTTAGCGCACAGAACGGCAACAACACCACAAACGGGACCTGGTCTTCCAGAAAAAACGGGGCCGAACTGGAAATGGACTTTGATACCGAGAACATTTTGGACGAGCTGGACGAGGACTGGAAAGTGGTCTCCGTCTCCGCCACCGAAATACGCCTGGAAGACATAGACGAGGACAACGGGAACGTGGAAGCCACCTTGACCCTGAGCCGCCAATAGCCCCAAGCGGGTACCCCCAGGGCACGAGAATGGATGGTTCTCAACAAGCCATAAAACTAAAATGGGGCGTGGGCACAAGCGAACCGATTTCCGGATCGGTTGGCCTTCCTTACAGAACGGCAAAAGACCACGCCCATTTTTACCCTTTTCAATGAATAAAAAATTAGAGTTCAGTAGATAAATACGGATTGATTAAAAAAGATAATTATGTGGTTATCAAAAAAAATTCTACAGTTGTCAGTTCGAGCGCAGTCGAGAACCATTCGTGAGCCAAAGGAGGCTTCGACTGCCTGCCTCGACCACAATTCAGGCGGGCGCTCAGCCTGACATTTTGGCTAGCAACCCGATTTAAAATAAACAACTATCTACTGACCTATTTAAAACAATTTTTACAACGTTAACTTAGAAGTGGTTTAAACTTTTCGCGTTCAAGTGAAAATTAGAAATTTTATGACCATTTGAAGGCTTTTTTGAGTTGCATAGCATAGCTATGGAAAGAAAAAAAGACAAAAAATGGGCGAAAAAGAGCAATTTTTTAGCTAACGGAAAAAGTTTAAATGACTTCTCAAAAAACATCCCTATGAAAAACCTAAAAAAAATGGCCCTTTTGGGCACGACCTTGGCCCTACTGTCCGTCTCCTGCGACAAGGAGGACGTGAACAACATCCCCGAAGTGGAAGACACCAAAGCCACGGTACAGCTGGGCACATGGCGCGTTGTCCTGCTCGAGGACTCCGGTGAGGACGAAACGGCCGATTTCGCAGGCTACACCTTTACCTTTGCAGAGAACGGCCAACTGACCGCCACCAACAACAGCAGCACCCAAACGGGAAGCTGGTCCGTGCGAAACGATCGGGATAGCGATGACCGGGTGGACGATGTGGAGTTCATCATTAATTTCCCCGTTCCGGAGAGCAGTATTTTTGACGTCCTCAATGACGACTGGGACATTGTTTCCGTGACCGATACCCGGATAGAGCTCATAGACCGCGATGAGGACGAGGCCGACGACAAATTGACCTTTGGAAGGAACTGACCTCTTGTCTTTTTTTCTTTGACCCAAAGCCGGCCGCAATGTATTGCGGCCGGTTTTGGGTTCAATACCTTATGAGAACTTGGCATCAAGGTGGTTATGACGCCAAACTTGGGCAAATGCCACGTGGTCCTGTTCCCAAGGATTGATCCCAAAGGTTTCCCCGTACTGCAAAAAACCCATATCTTGCCCCTTATGGGACTATTCGATTTTAGAGACGTGAACAAACGGAAGAAGAAACGGGACGGCACGGTGGTGTCGTGTTCCGCCACGGGCATACACCTGAATGGCACCCCCATTGAATTCCCTGCCCAATACACCCTTTTAAGGGACATCTTGGGCGAGGCCTCCCGCATAGAGCCCATAAAGCAGACCAAGAACAAGGTGTACCTTTGGGACGAGCTGGGCATCTACTGCGCCAGCGCAGACCCCGAGAAGATGTTGATGCTCCTTTTGGTGCAAGACAACCGCTACGGCCTGGGCCACCAACCCAAGAAGAATTTTAAGGGGGAGGTGACCATAGACGGGAAACCCCTGGCAAACAACATCCAGAACGTGGGCCAGGACAGGCCCTATATGATCCGCGCGATCATCAAGGAGAACCAACAGGTGGCCATTGCACTGGGGTGGAACCCCGGTGTTTAAATTGAAGGCTGTGGTTTCCTTACCCACCAATGGCGATCATGCTCCTATTATTATGGGAATCCGGGTCCTTGAACTGTTCCAAGGTCTCCATACCACTGCGGATTTTCTTTTTTGACCCTACCGCTTTTTGAATGACGGGCACAATGGACTTCCCTTCCCGCAAAGGCGTGAGCAAGTCGGTCTCCGAGGTGGAGAACAGGCAGTTTTTCAATTGCCCGTTGGCGGTCAATCGTATTCTGTTACAGCTGTCGCAGAAGGGATTGGTCACCGAACTGATCACCGCAAAGGAACCCGCATAACCCTTTATTTGATAGTTCTTGGCGGTATCGTTGGGGGCATCCTTCAACCTGATAAAACTTTGGGCGTCATAATGGGCATACACCTCTTTGAGCACTTCTTCCAAGGAGACCAATTTATCCAGGTTCCATTTGTTGCCATCAAAGGGCATAAACTCTATAAACCTGATCTGCAGGGGCTGGGTTTTGGTCAACTCTATAAAATCCACGATCTCATTGTCGTTAAAGCCTTTGATGAGCACACAGTTCACTTTTACCTCAAAACCCTCTTTTACCAACAACTGAATGTTGTCATGAACCTTGGCAAAATAATCCCGCCGCGTTATCGCGGTGTTCTTGTCATTGTCCAGGGAATCCAGGCTCACGTTTATTTTCTGTAGCCCTATTTTTTTAAAGAGGTCGATGAACCTGTGCACGATCACCCCATTGGTGGTAATGGCGAGCTCCACCGGAAGCGTGGCCAATTGCTCCAGAATACGCCCCACATCTTTGCGCACCAGTGGCTCCCCGCCCGTGAGCCTTATTTTGGTTACACCGTGCTCCACGAATTCCTTGGCAATGGTGTAGATTTCCTCGTAGGTCATGATATGGGATTTTGGCGAGAGCGCAATCCCGTCCGCGGGCATGCAGTAGGTGCAGCGCAGGTTGCAGCGCTCCGTGAGCGAAATGCGCAGATAGGTATGTTCCCTGCCGAACGTGTCGGTCAATATGGTATTGGGTTTTGTCATATCAGTCGTGCCGCGCACCTTTTAAAATTCTAAACACATGCAGTACGGAGGGAAAAATGGCCTCCATGGACTCCCTTGCCCCGTTGGTGGAACCCGGCAAGGCCAGGACCAAGGTGTTTTTTAGGGTGCCCGCCACACTCCGGGACAGCATGGCGTAGGGCATTCTGTCCTGGCCGTATTTCCGTATGGCTTCCTCTATCCCGGGAATGTCCCTGTCCAGCAAAGGTCTCAAGGCTTCGGGCGTTACATCGCGTTGCGACAGGCCAGTGCCCCCGGTATAAATGATCAGGTCCGCTCCCGCGGCCTGGTAGTGCCTTGCTTTTTCTTGAATCTCGTCCGTTTCGTCCGGAATAATGATGTAATCCTGTATGGCAACCCCGCAAGCTTCCAACTTGGCCATGATCGCCTTGCCGGCTTTGTCTTCTTTTTTTCCTTCGGATATGGAGTCGGAACAGACAATGACCACCGCCTTCAAATCGCGCCGAAACTTGTCCTGAAAACTGGACTTTCCCCCTTTTTTCTCCAATAGTTTGATCTGGTGTATTTCAATGCCCTTGTCAATGGGTTTCAGCATATCGTACATGTTCAGTGCCACAACGCTTGCGCCGTGCATGGCCTCTACCTCCACCCCTGTTTTGTAAATGGTCTTCACGGTGACCAGCACTTTGATCTCCAAGCCCTCCACTTCATAATCAATGCCGGTAAATTCTATGGGCAAAGGATGGCAATCCGGGAGCAGCTCGGGCGTTTTTTTAACGCCCAACAACCCGGCCGCCTTGCTCATGGCAAAGACATCGCCCTTGGGCACGGTGTTGTTGCGGATGGCGGCAATGGTGTCTTCCGTACCGACCTTTACAATGGCCTGGGCCGTTGCCGTTCTCAGGGTGTTGCTTTTGTGTGTAATATCTACCATAATGTCATTGTGGGCTCCTTGCGGGGCATCTGTGTTTTTCGTTTTTCTTTTAAGGATGCGGTAAAAAAGCGATTTGTTCTTGGTTTTGGTGCTTAGGGTGATGGTTTGCGTTTTACCCCTCCGTCTTCCTCCCGAAAAAGGTCGGAAGCCACCTCCCCTTGAAAAAAGGGGAGGAACTTTTTTACTTCTTCCCACTTTTACCTTCCTCTTTTTACTTTTCTACTTGCATCCTCTATTTTTTGTCTTACCTCTTACGGCCTAGGTACTTCTCAAAAATTCTTCCGTCCTACATCTTATGTCTTACCTCCTAAATCCTACCTCTTGGTTCTTGCAAATTGCCAATCGCCCCACCCCGGTCACGTATTCACCTTCCATTGGTGCGAATCGTCCTCAAAAAGTTCCTTTCCAAAAACCGGCACATCGGCCTTAATGGCCTCCACCACGTGTTCCAAGGCTTTGAAGACTTCTTTTCTTCGGGGCGATGACACAAAGACAAACAGACAGATCTCACCGGTTTTCACCGCTCCCAGACTGTGGTAAATGTGCATGCAGGTGAGGTTGAACTTGGCAAAGGTGGCCTCCCGGATCTCGTGGAATTTTTTGTTGGCCATGTCCTCGTAGGCCGTGTACTCAATGGCCGTGACCGCTTTCCCGTCAATGTGATCTGCCCGCACCTGGCCCAAAAAGATATTGTGGGCCCCAATGTTGGTCTTGGATTGGTGCTTGGCGATGGACTCCGCAATGAATTCCGACGAGATGGCGCCCTGTTTAAATACGTTTTTATAGGTCATTTTTCTAATTGTTATCTTCCTTGGTGTTAACCAAAATCCAAATAATATGGGACTGTCATATTGAGCCCCCCGGCGGTTCGGCGGAAATAGAAACAAAACGGCAAGTTGTACCGATTGTTCCGGCTAATTTTTGATTGTTTTCTCCAATTGATCTTCGTCTAAAATTGGGTCGTACTTCTCTTTCCTTATTTCGTTGCTTTTTAAATCTATACGAACTCTTTTTACAAACTGTTTGAAGTCCTTATTCATAACTGTCAACTTGTTCATTGTCTCCCAGTCTAGGTCTCCCCTTGATCGTGCCGGGAATCTGATGGAAGTTGAATTTGGGTCGTTTACATCTAGTTCAATTACACCAACGCCAAAAGATGATGACAGTCGGGCAAGTTCTGCAAGGAAGTCTTCATTCTTTGAAATTTCGGCAGCAACGATATAACTTTCATTTGCCCAAGATGAATTTGAAACTGTCTGGAAAAATTTCTCTCTTAAAGTTGAAAGGTTCAATTCCCTTTTTAATTCAAAAGAGATGAATTTCACGGATGTATTACCAACAGCCGAACTTAATTCTAAAACTTCGTTATCCCACTCATCAATTGGAAAAACACAACCTACCATATCCGGATGAACCCACTCCCCAAAACTCTTTTTATCCGATTTGCTATGATTGATGGTCTTACAGTGACAGTTAAGATTATAAAAAGCATAGTGAGCCAAAAAAGGATGTAAATCTTTTTCGAGATAATTTTTTACGGGTTGGGTTGTCGAAATTTCAGTTTCTTCTTCAGTCTTCCCCTCTTCATACTCCTCAAAATCAACTGTGTATGTTTTATCTTTTAAGTAAAATCGCTTAGGCCTTTTTCCTATTGTTTTAAAAGCAGAATCTGGATTGTCCCTGGATATTACGTAAAGTCGCGCGCCCAATGTCGCCCAAGGTGTCTTTCCCGAACTATTCAATTTTTTATCAAGGCCCTGGTCTACTGCTAACTGCCAAACTTCGTTTGCAGTCAATGGCTTATCAACCTGTAATAGAATATGTTCCGCTAGTCCGTGAAATGTCATTTATCGAGTATTAGTACCGTTCCATAAATTGGCAACAGCTCAATTCTTCATATTTTATCGCCCAGTCTTCAACCGCCAGCAAAAGGCGGTAAAATGGCAATTTCCCGCCCGTTGAGCGGAGCGTTGTCCGCTACGAGCTCCTGGTCCTGGGCGATCCTGAAATTCTTTTGTTGCAGTTCGGGATAAGTGGCAAACAAATGTTCCTTTACGCTAGATATTGGCCCGGCCGAAAACTCCAGCACCTCGGACGGCTTGCCGGTGACCTCGGCAATCATTCCAAAATATTTTATTTCAATCTCCATAACGTTGCTTGATTATACATGATTCATCCACCCAAAAAACACCATTCCTTACCCTTACCAAAGCTCCAAGGAAAGGAACCCTGTTCCCTTCCTTGGGAGGTTGCCCCTTCAAATTCCCTCCAAGGCCTTGAACTCCTTGTCCAAATAGTTCCAACATTTTTTGTTGAGCTCGTCAAAAGCCCTTATGAGCAACTTGCCGTAGGGGGTAAGGACGGTTCCGCCCCCTTTTTGTCCGCCCACCGAGGTGGTCACCACTGCCTCCTTGGCCGATCTGTTTACCGCATCTACCATGGTCCACGCTTTTTTATAGGACATGCCAATGGATTTTGCCGCCTTGGACAAGGATCCTTGGGCCTCTATTTCCTTCAACAATCGTACCCTGCCCTGGCCCACCAGCACATTGTCTCCCACCTCGATCCAAATCCTGCTCTTTATCTTGTACGCTTCCATAAAATTACATTTATCCCAAAGGCAACAAAATGACCTCTACCGCTTCCCCTGGCGGCACTTCCCCGGCGTTCCCGGGCAAAAACACCAGGGCATTGGCCTCCCCGAACGCCTTGACCATCGCGGAACTTTGCCCCCCAAGAATGGACACCGAGCCGCCGGCCAAGCGTGCCTTTAGAAATTGGGCCCGGTCTCCCTTTACGGAATGGGCATGGGCCAAGGGCATGCGCAAACGGAGCAGGCCCGGGCGCTGGGCGCCCTGCCATTTTTCCAGATAAGGACAGACATAGATATAAAGACAGTTCAAGGCCGCCCCGGGGTTTCCCGGGAGGCCAAAAATGGCCGTTTTTCCCTTTTTGCCAAAAAACAGCGGCTTTCCCGGTTTTTGCTTCACTTTATGGAACACTTGTTCCACGCCCAACTCCAGAAGGGCTTGGCCCACAAAATCATAATCGCCCACGGAGACCCCGCCCGTGGTCAGCACCACATCCACTTTTTGCATCAGTTCTCCCAGCACGCCTTGGGTGGCTGCCGGATCGTCCGGCACCCGCACCACCTCAAGGTCCCGGTAGCCCAGTTGGCCCAAAGTGGCTTGCAGCATAAGGCCATTGGATTCATAGATCTTCCCGTGGGGCAGGGGCTTTCCCGGGGACACCAGTTCATTGCCCGTTACCACAATGGCGATGGACGGTTTCTGGCGCACCCTTACCTTGGTAAGCCCCAGACCGGCCAAAAAACCCACGTGGGCCCCTTTTATGCGCGTGCCACGCTCCAGTGCCACGGCTCCTTTCTTCACCTGCTCCCCCTGTGGCCTTATGTTCATTTCGGGTTGCACCTCCATTTGCAAGCTAATGTGCTCCCCTTGGGCCTTTACTTTTTCCTGCATCACCACGGCGGTTGCCCCGCGCGGCACGGCGGCACCGGTAAAGATGCGCACGGCCTCCCCCGGCTTCAAATTGGCCCGGTGTTGCGCCCCAGCCTGCACTTCCCCCACCAAGCGGTACCGATCTGCCCCATTGGCGTTCACGGCATACCCGTCCATGGCCGATTGCCTAAAAGGGGGCATGGCAATGGGCGATACCACATCGGCGGCCAGAACAGTGCCCACCGCATCCAAGAGATCCAATTCCATGAAGTTGGGGCTTGGCTCCACTTGGGACAAAACCATTTGCAGCGCGGTGGTGGTGTCTATCATACTGATGCTTTGTGCTGTTCCCATTACTTTTCCTTACGGTGCCTTTTTGGGGCGCACCATTCCCTCTTCCCTACATTAATACCATTTCAACAAGACCTTATGGGATTTTTTGATGCCCAAAACAACCTTAGGCATCTTCCGTTTTTATTGGTGTGCAGATTTCAATTAAAAATCCGTTGTTGTCCCGCACGTACCCCACTTTTTGTCCCCAGGGCTTCTGTACCAATGGCTCATATACCGTGGCCCCTGCCGCAACGGCCTTCCCAAAATCGGACGCAATGCTGTTGGTGGTGAAGGCAAGTTCCACACCAAAGGGCCGGCCGCCATCTTCCATTTTCTGGAATCCCTGCCTAAAATTGGAATGGCCCAGGGCAAAAGAGGCAAAGGCAATGGTGGTGGCACCTGTTTGCAGTTCCCCATAATCTTCCTCGGGGGTCACAAATTTCCGTTTGCACCCAAATGCCCGTTCGTAGAAGACCACGGTCTCCAGTACATTTTCAACATATAAAATGGTATAGGCATAGATCATAAAAAAGGGTTCTTAAGGGAGGGGCTCCATAAACGGTATCCAAGATACGATTTCGTTATTTCCCAGCAAATATAGCGCACGTTAATTTATCCATTTTATGACAATTGTCATGATTTGAGAAAATGCCTAACCCCATATTTGCAGAAGGGCGGTTACATCCGCTATGCGAAAAAACAACAAAACCAATCTTTAATGCCCATAAAAAGCTATTTGGCCCACGCCCATACCGGTAAAAAGGACGCCCTGCACCAAGCCCTATCCGCCATGGAAGGATGCGAGGTGGTCCCCGCAGAGAACCAAGACGTCCTGGCCCTGGTCACGGACACCGCCACGGAAGAGGAAGATGGGCGTCTAAAGGCAAGCATTGAAGCATTGGACTCTCTAAAACTTTTGGCGCTGGTCTCCGGCTTCAACACCCCTCAAAGTTAAAACAACCCTATGTACACATCCACCACAAACAGAAGGAACTTCATTAAAAAAATGGCCATGCTGTCCGCCATGACCGCGGCGGCCTCCATGTTCCCGGGCATTGTATTTGCCAAAGAACAGGAAGAGGGCATCCCCGCCGATGCCAATCTCGATTGGAAAAAAGGGCCCTGTAGGTTCTGCGGCGTGGGCTGTGGCATCCTTGTGGGCACGGAAAAAGGCAAGGCCGTTGCCGTGAAGGGCGACCCCAACTGCGAGGTGAACAAAGGGCTCCTGTGCGTAAAGGGCTATCACCAGATCATGTGCCTGCAGTCCAAGGACCGGCTCACCCACGCCCTGGTCAAGAAAAACGGAAGCTATGTAAAGACCCCCATTTCCGAGGCGCTGGACCTGGTGGCCAACAAAATGAAACAGACCATTGCCGATCACGGCAAGGATTCCGTGGCCATGTACACCTCGGGGCAGTCCACCATCCCGGAAGGCTACGTGGCCTCCAAACTGATGAAGGGAGCCATTGGCACCAACAACCTGGACTGCAACGCGCGTCTTTGCATGGCGAGCGCCGTGGCCGGTTTCCTCACCTCCTTTGGTGCAGATGAGCCGATGGGCTGTTACGAGGACATTGACCATGCCGATTATTTTGTGACCTGGGGCAATAATATGGCCGAGATGCACCCGGTCCTTTTCTCCAGAATGTTGGAGCAAAAGGCCAACCGTGGCGCCAAGATCATTGATTTTGCCACACGGACCACACGCTCCAGTACGGCCTCTGACCGCTCCATATTGTTTGAGCCCCAGACCGATCTTGCGGTGGCCAACGCCATTTGCTACGAAATCATTAAAAACGGTTGGATGAACCGCTCCTTTGTGGAGAAGCATTGCAATTTTAGCAAGGGACTCACCAATATCGGTTATGGGCTGGAAGATAAGTTCTCTTTTACGGACAAACCGGAAAAAATAGATTTTGAGGCCTACAAGACGTTTCTGGAAGACTACAGTCCCGAAGCCGTATCCAAGTATTCCAAGGTTTCTGTAGCGGACATAAAGTACCTGGCCTGGATCTATGGCAACCCCAACAACAAGGTGGTTTCCTATTGGTGCATGGGCATGAACCAGCACACCCGTGGCACCTGGATGAACAATTTGGTGTACAACATACACCTCCTTACCGGTAAAATTTCACAACCGGGCAACGGTCCGTTTTCCCTTACGGGGCAACCCTCTGCCTGCGGTACGGCACGCGAGGTGGGCACCTTTACCCACAAATTGCCCAAAGGGGTGGTCATGAACAAGGAAAACAGGGAACTGGCCGCCAAAATCTGGAAGGTCCCGGTAGAGAACATTCCGTCCAAGCCCACCTACCATGCCACGGAGATGTTCCGTGCGGTGGATCGCGGCGACATTAAGTTTATATGGACACAAGCCACCAACCCCTTGGTCTCGCTGCCCAAGACCAGTAGGTACGGGCCGGGAACCAAAAAGGATTCTTGCTTTGTGGTGGTCTCGGACGTGTTCCCCACACCAACCTCAGACGTGGCAGATGTGATCTTGCCCGCTTCATGGCACATTGAGAAAAGTGGGCTGTACGGCAACTCGGAAAGGCGCACCCAACATTGGGACCAGATGATCGAGGGCCCCGGCGAGACCATGCCCGATGCCTGGATGTTCATAGAAGTGGCCAAGCGCATGGGGTACGGAGACCTCTTTCCCTACAGCAGGGAAAACCATGTGGAAGAAATATACAATGAATACAAACAGTTCCACGAAGGCGCCAAGCATGAAATGGCCCCATTGGATGTCCTTAAAAAGGAATCGGGCGTTATTTGGCCCTACGTAAACGGCAAGTCCACCAAATGGCGTTTCAACGCCAAGTACGATCCCGCCTGTGACAATGGGGAAGATTTCCATTTCTACGGCAAGCCAGACGGCAGGGCGGTCATTTGGCAGCGCCCCTTTGAGGAGGCCCCGGAAAAACCCGATCAGGAATATCCCTTTTGGCTCAATACGGGCCGTGTGGTAGAGCACTGGCACACCGGCTCCATGACGCGCAGGATCCCGGTGCTGCACCAAGCCATGCCCAATGCCTATGTGGAATTTCACCCGGACGATGCCAACAAAATGGGCATACGCAACGGAGATGGCGTAAAAGTGACCTCCAGACGGGGCTCCTGTATCTTGCCGGCATCCATAAACGAACGGGGACTGCCCACCAGAGGACAGGTCTTTGTGCCGTTCTTTGATGAGAACATGATGATCAACGACGTAACGCTGGACGCCTTCTGCCCCATATCCAAGGAGCCCGACTATAAAAAATGCGCCGTTAAGGTGGAAAAAGTATAACCATGAGAAAACGACTGGGCATCATATCCTTTTTTGTGATCATCTTCATTGCCTTTATCATGGTATGGAACTACAGCTACCAGCAAGGCCGGGAAGAGGCTTACATTCCGCTCATAAAAACGCCCTCGGGCGCGGTGATTCCCATGGAGGGGGGTGCCTTTCACAGGTTCGAGGCCAATGGCCTGGATTACCTGAACATGCCGGTGGATGAAAACCACCAACGCAGTTTGGACACCTATTATGACAATAGGGCCTATCCCGGTGCACCGCCGAGCATACCCCATCCCGTGGCCAAGGAAGAGAGCTTTGGGGGCAACACCTGCATACAGTGCCACCAAAATGGGGGTTTTGTGGAGAAGTTCAATGCCTATGCCCCCGTAACGCCCCACCCGGAGATGGTGAACTGCAGGCAGTGCCACGTGACCATAAACAGCAATGACACCTTTACGCAATTGGCCAGTGCAAACGCGGCAACTTCCGGGTTTGGCAAACTGGTGCCACCAGCGGTCGGGGAAGGCGCAAACAACGCCATGCCCGGGAGCCCGCCCATGATGCCACACCAGTTGCACATGCGCGAAAACTGCATCTCTTGCCACGCCGGCCCAAGCGCACCCAAGGAAATAAGGGTGAGCCATCCGGAGCGCATCAACTGCAGACAGTGCCACCTGCCCATTGAAGCGGCACAGAGCACCATGGACGCCAGTACCTTTCTAAGACAATTCGATGAACTCAATGAAAAATAACCGCCACATCCATAAATTGCTCCTCTTTCTGGCCTTGGTACCCATGGCCTGCAAGGATGGTGACGAATACCATTCCCTGACCGAAAAGATGGATGCCCTGGAAACCCCCTACCACGGCAAACTCAGCTCTGAGGAACTCTTGGCCGGAACCGAGCTCATTTCCATCAAGGAGGGAGAGCACACCTTTCTCATTCCCGAACGCAAAGGGCAGATAAAATCCTATGCCTGCATAGAATGCCACACCAAACCCGTTTCACAAATGAAGGGCGATGGGGTACAAAAGGCACACTGGGACATTAAGATGGCACACGCCAGCAAAGAGATCATGGATTGCGCCACCTGCCACAACCCAGAGGACATGAACCATATACAGACCCTGACCGGAAGGCCGGTGGATTTTAACCTGAGCCATAAGGTATGCCTCCAGTGCCATGATACCCAATACGAGGATTGGAAAGGCGGGGCCCATGGGAAAAAGGTGGCCGGTTGGGCCCCGCCAAGGGCATCCATGACCTGTGTGAACTGCCACAACCCGCATGACCCCGGTTTTGAAAAAAAGCTGCCCGTAATCTTCAACACCAAAAAAGCAGCGCAACGCCAAGAAGGCCTAGATCATTAAACAACATTATGAGCGATACAAAAAAATGGTTTTCCCTTAATTTGGGGGCACAACGCAGAAAAGAGCGCCAGGAACCCTGTGGCTGCGGAAAGACTTCCGGGGGCTGCCATGGCGGGCAGGAAACGCTCAGTGCCGATGAATTTTATGAGGCGGCCATAAACGCATCCATTGGGGAAGAGCGGCACCGTGACGGTTTTGAGCAAGTCTTTGATGTAAAGATGGACAGAAGGCAGGCCTTTAAAAAACTAACGGCCAGCCTCCTTGTGGGCGGTGGGGCCGTAGCCAGCTCCTGCAGCCTTACCGCAGGGGCAGACGCCAAGGAAAAGGCGCAAATAGACTGGGAGGAACAGTTCAAGGGCAACTACAAGCTCATGACCAATGAGGAAAAGCAGGCCACCATAGACCGGCTCATGCGCTCCTATGAACTGCGCACCGGAAAGAACATTAACATGACGGCCGAAAATGCCGAGGAGAACGTTCTCTTTGGCTATGCCTTCAACATTTCCCAATGCAAGGGGTACATGAACTGCGTGAGCGCCTGTACGGAAGAGAACAACCAAGACCGAAAATCTGAGATGCAGTACATCCGCATTCATGAAATGAAGGATGGCCAAGGGCTCAAGTTCGATACCGCAGATGACAATTACTACCATGAAGTCCCGGCAGAGGGGCACTTTTATCTGGGCACCCAGTGCTACCACTGTGACAATCCGCCCTGTGTGGATGTCTGCCCCGTACAGGCCACTTGGAAAGAGGAGGATGGTCTTGTGGTGGTAGATTACGATTGGTGCGTGGGGTGCCGCTACTGTATGGCCGCATGCCCTTATGATGGGCGACGGTTCAACTGGAGCAAGCCCGAGGTCCCGGAGAACGAAGTGAACAAAAACCAACATTACCTGGGCAACAGAATGCGCAAGAAAGGGGTGGTGGAGAAATGCACGTTCTGTGTGCAGCGGAGCAGGAAGGGCAAAAACCCCGCCTGTGTGGACGCTTGCCCCACCGGCGCCAGGATCTTTGGCAACCTTTTGGACCCCGACAGCACCATAAGATGGGTGCTGGAGAACAAAAAAGTGTTCCGGCTCAAGGAAGACCTGGGAACGGAACCCAAGTTCTGGTATTTTATGGACTAAAGCCCCAATAGGGCACAATAAAGAATGAACAGGCCTCGCCGTTTTAGGACGCCACGGCCAAAACAATACATGATGGGCCAATTTAAAGTTTTAAAAAGTTTAATGGTGGATAGCTTGGACACCATTACCACGGGTTCCAAGAAATATCATATTTGGATGGGCGCCCTTACCCTGGTGATGCTCATTGGCATGTACTGTTACGCCATTCAGCTGGACGAGGGCCTGGTGGTAACCGGAATGAACGACCGTGTGAGTTGGGGACTTTACATTTCAAATTTTACTTTTCTTGTGGGCGTGGCCGCGGCGGCGGTGATGCTCGTCATGCCCACCTATGTGCTCAAGGACATTGATTTTAAGCAGGCCGTATTGATCGGTGAGGGTCTGGCCGTGGCCGCCCTTGTCATGTGCCTGGCCTTTGTGGTGGCAGATATGGGCGGGCCCAGCGTGCTATGGCACATGATCCCCGGAATAGGGGTCTTTAACTTTCCCGCCTCCATGCTCACTTGGGACGTTATTGTGCTCAACGGCTACCTGTTCATAAACCTGAGCATTCCGTTCTATATTCTGTTTAGGCACTACCAAAACAAAGAGGCCAAAAAAAAGGTCTATGTTCCCGGGGCCATTCTGTCCGTCTTCTGGGCCGTGGCCATACACCTGGTCACCGCCTTTCTGTACCAAGGCTTGCAGGCCCGTCCTTTTTGGAACAATGCCCTTTTGGGGCCCCGGTTCCTGGCCTCTGCCTTTGCGGCCGGCCCCGCGCTGATCATCTTGGTACTGGCCATTATAAGAAGCTCCACGGCCTTTGTGGTCAAGGACAAGACCATAAAGAAAATTGCCATGATCGTTACCGTGGCCGCCCAGATCAACCTCATCATGCTGGTTTCCGAACTCTTCAAGGAATTCTATGCCCCCACGCACCATAGCGAAAGTGCGTATTACCTCTTCTTTGGCCTTCACGGCAAAGATGCCCTGCTTCCTTGGATATGGACCGCCATTCCGCTGAACGTGCTGGCCACGGTCATGCTCACCTTTGGCAAGTTCCGCAACAACCTAAAAGTGCTTTATTTCTGTTGCTTCATCCTCTTTGTGGCCATTTGGATCGAGAAAGGCTTTGGCCTGATCGTGCCCGGATTTATTCCTGGCCCCTATGGCACCATTGCAGAATACCTGCCCACTGGGGTGGAAGTGGGCGTTACCTTGGGCATTTGGGCCCTTGGTGCCTTTGTGTTCACCATATTGGCCAAGACGGCCATTGGCATTGAGACCGGGGAATTGCGGTATCTAAAGAGACAAGAAAAAAAGGGATGATCGAAACTTTTTCGCAGCACTTTGATCCACACGTCAAAAATCATCTTGATCCCTTAAAGGTTCCTTTCGCACCGTTCCCTGCCCGTAGAGCTCCTTGGAGATCGCATCTATGTAAACGGTGAAATCCGGTATCCTCCCGACCAACCGCATCCTGATTTGGACAACCAAACGATCTAGTTTTGTGATCGCATAAACCAGAACCGATGTTAGGACTTGACAGCACCGTCAGATTTGAACTTTACCTTCCACCGACCGATATGCGCAAGAGCTTCGACAGCCTCTGCGGAAACATTCAGGGCGAAGTGGCCATCTTGTAATAATTCTCGTTCAGCATATGGCTGTAAAGCCAAATCCTATTTTCATCCCTGAATTTCAATATTTTCCCCTGATTGCCTTCAACCCTGTCCGCCAGCGTTCCAAAGGGTATCCCTTCGAGCCTTTTGCCCGTGATCCGTTCCCTTTTTTCCATCTTGGATCGGAGGAATGTGGCCGAGGTGCAAGTTAAATTAATGGACAGGCAATCTTTTGTTGGTTTTTATCCTTTTATGAATGAATTTTATCTTTAAAATCAAAATGGAAACATTATCTTCCGGTGTATTGATTTAAATGGACACCAACAGGCCAATCCCATGGGCGCTTGCCAATGGAAACCGCTTTATTGACCTTTGCCATGGGAGCTTCGTTCCATAAAATAACATTCGATTCCGAAACGCTATTTCACTGCGATTACAATGACTTGCCCTCTTTTGACCATCCTTGGCATTTTCACCCGGAACTAGAGCTTACCCTTATACTGGAGAGCCAAGGAATACGGTATATTGGCGATAACATCTCTAGGTTCAAGGAGGGTGATTTGGTGCTTTTGGGCTCCAATTTGCCCCACCTTTGGCAAAACACCAAGGAACACTTTGAAAAGGAGGACGGACGGAGCCGTTCCATAACCCTACAGATACCACCCGATTTTATCGGCACCCCTTTTAAGAACGCCCCAGAGCTTCAACCGTTGGTACAACTCTTTAAAATGGCGGAAAGGGGAATCCATTTTCCCGATCAGTTGGGACAACAGCTTATGCCTCTTTTAATGAACCTTAACAATAGGAGCGGTTTGAGAAAATGGGTCGGTGTTTTTGATATCCTCAGCCAGCTTACCGAAGCTACAGCGTTTGAACTTCTGGCAAGCCCAGGCTATCTTAAACAAGGTGCCACCAAAGATTTTGATGTGATGAACAAAATATTTGAACACATTGGAAACAACGTGCACAATAAGATCACTTTACAAGAAATGGCAGATATGGCCTGCCTTACCAAACCTTCGTTTTGTCGTTTTTTTAAACAAAGGACGGGCAAGCCCTTCTTTGTTTTCCTAAATGAATATAGAATAAAAAATGCAAAACGAATGTTGTTGGAAAACAAAGGACAATCCATTGGAACCATAGCAACACAATCCGGCTTCCCCAGCGTTCAGCATTTTAACGCAAAATTCAAAGAGCTCAACAACGGACTCACCCCTACCAACTATGTTAAACAACTGAAGGGTGTTTAAGGCCATTGACAGCACAAACCACCGGTGTTCCCTGGACATTGGTTACCAGCAGGAAATTTTCGGGGCTTTAATCAGGGCCAAAGGAAATCGCGATTATGAAACACGGGGCCATTACAACAATAGGCGTTAATATTGATTCAATGGTTTAGGGAGAGCACCATGGAAATCTGCACCAAAATGGTTGTATCTTTACGCTATGGCGTATGCCCGAAAAATGTTTTAGGTTGATGTCATTCCAAACGCACCCGCAAACCAAACACCATCCCATCTATGCATAAGCTTAGACTTTAACATAATAATGCAAGGAAAAGAAAATAGAAACCGCTTTTTTTAGTTGGTTCTATGTTAAATACAGTGGGTAATCGAATTTCAGTTTACCCGCTATGAAATAGATCATGTTTATAAAATTCTCCGTGTTCCGGTAGCCCCTTGCCCTTTTCTTGGCAAGCTGTATCTT
>NZ_JBLFEO010000025.1:0-67789 GCF_047345505.1 Maribacter aquimarinus
GTTGCCCGAAGGACATAAGGATCTCAGGGCGTTCCATAAACGGATGATAAAATACGCGGACTACATCTTCGCCTTCCTCCACCACTATGAGGTCCCGCCGGACAACAACTCCTCGGAGCGGGCGATCAGGAACGTAAAGGTAAAACAGAAAGTTTCCGGTCAGTTCAAGACCCCCGAAGGTCCACAGTCCTATGCGGTCATAAGATCGGTCACGGATACCTGTGTCAAGAACGGACAGAACGTTTTGGGTGCATTTAAAACTATCGCTAACTTACTACCTGAATAGTTACCTATTTTTTAATGATTAGTGTCTATCACTTTTCTGAAAATACGATAAATAACACAAGAAAATATGCATTTTAACATTTTTAATGGAATTGGACCATCCCATGTTTTTTCCTCAGGTATTCCGTGGACAATATCACGATAAAGACCTGGTTTCCATGTTTGCACGCAGAGGCGAGACGAATAGTCTGGCCCTTCGGGAGCGCTGGCTATGGCGCGTCGCACGTATGGCCCTGCTGCCCCAACCTGGACCTGAAGGACACCCAATGGCCCGCAGCCCTTTTTCGAGGAAACCTCTTGGATTGTTGTGGAATAGGGTTTTTGCGCAATGATGGAACTAATGTCCTTGATGGCTTTGCACCCGGGGCACCAAGAGCAGCTCCGTTTGCCTGCCGTTGACGTACCTAAATCCGTCCTCACCAAAAAAACCTGCCTCTTCCAGCATGATGCGGATGTCCCTTTTCCACTCGGGCACGGTAATGGTGGTGTTCAGCTCAATGGCGTACACCGTATTGGGGTTCAAGGGCCAATTTTCGCCATCATCTTTCATGACACCGCCCTGCGCATCCCACATGCCAATGGTGGTGCCGGCAGAATGGCCATAAGAACCCAAGGGATGTGTATAAATGGCCGGGCGCAATCCCGCCGCCCTGGCCTGGGACAGGGATTGGGCCAAGATCTCGTTACCGGTCCTTCCGCGCACCATGTTCTTGGTGAGAAAATCCTGCACCCGGTTGCCGTCCTTGAGCCCTTCCACCAAAAAATCAGGTGCCTTGGTCTCCCCCGGCTTCAGCACATAGGCCAACTCTTGGCAATCGGTGTTTAGCCTTAGATAGGTAATGCCAAAATCGCAATGCAGCAGATCGCCGGGCATGATCACCATGTCATCCGGCCTGCCCGAAAAGGAATACAGGTGGCCCACCAATTCCTCGCTGCTGCGCTGCACGTCCACCGTGGGGTGAAACCAGCACTCCAGGCCCATGTCCGTTGCTTTTTGGCGCATCCACCATTCCACCTCCGTTGTGGTGGTCACGCCCGGGGTGATCACTTTTTCGGAGAAGGCCTCGGCGATGATGTTGTGGGTAATGCTCACCAATTGCTCATAAATGACCATTTCGCGTGCTGTCCGGGTTTCGATCCAGCGCACGGCCAAGGGCTCCGCGGAAACCACCCGATTAGCGTATTTTTTGGGGAGATTGGCCATAAAGGCTTCATAATCGGTCTTGTCCAGGCCGTCGGCAATATTGTGGTCCCTGGAGAAGTTGAGCCCTATCTTTTTTGGGTCGCGCTCTTCTATGAGCTGCATGAGCCTTTTCCATTGATCGGGTTCTTTTTCCTTGTCCCAGGCAGATACAATGTTCTGGCCCACATTGTAACGGGCCACGGCCAATTTATCAATGGTGTCCCGCTCTTTGTCCCTGTAAAAGAGTAAAATTGTCCTTCGGCGCGCGTTTAGCCAAGTGGCGGGCAGCATGGTCCTGAGCACGGGATCTTCATTGTACTCACGGGAAATCAAGACCCACATGTCCAGATCGGTTTCGTCCATAAGCTTTGGCAACAGGTGGTTAAAGCGCTCGGCAAGGATCTCATTTACCACCTGGGCGCGCTGTGCCTCTGGCAGAATGTGCTGCGCGCCAAGTAGGCCAGGGGCCCAGATACAAAACAAAAGTGCCGTAATTCCGGTTTTCATGGTCATGGTATTTAAGTCGTTGTTTTACATAGTCCCAACGGCACAATGGGGTCTCCCGTGCCTTCAGATCAACCTCGCCTGCCCCAAGGGACCGTGCTTAACGCCCGGCCAGGTAGGAGGCCAAGGTTTTTTTCCGATCAACCTTGCCGTTGGGTGTTTCTTCAAATGTATTCAAAAAAACCACTTCCCGGGGTATTTGGTACTTTTCCAAGGTGGTTTTTGTTTCCAGGGCGCTCCGCAAACGGGGTGCGTCTCCCTCCCCTTTCACAAACAGCACCAATTTTTCGCCCAAGGTCCCATCTGGCACCCCGACCAAAAAAAAAGGTTGTGCAACGTGGCCTTGGAGCACCTTTTCAATCTGCTCTGGAAACAGTTTTACCCCTCCGGAGTTAACCACGTTATCATACCTGCCCAGCCAAAAAAAACTGCGATCGGAAAGGAGGTTCACCACATCATTGGTCACCACCTTTTCTGCGGACAGCCCTGGGGCCTGCACCACGAGGCAAGCCCGCCCATCTTGTTCAAAGCGCACCCCGGGCAAGGCCAAAAAGGGCCGTTCCTCCAAGGGGTGGCCGGGAGAAGTAACGGGGAAAACCTGCCTTACCGCCACGTGGGTCACAGTTTCGGTCATGCCATAGGTTTCATAGATCTTGGTGGGCGTTTCCGCCAATGGCCACTTTACATCTTGGGGCAGCGGGGCACCTCCCACGATGAGGGTCCCCACCTTCTCCAGCCGGTTCAGGGAGTGCATTAGCTGCAAGGGCACCATGGCCGCAAAATGGTAATGCCCCACTGTTTGTTCCAAGGGTTGGGAATTGGGCGCCACGGCATCCAGTTCCAGACCAAGGACCATGGCCCGGACCAGCATCATTTTGCCGGCAATATAGTCTGCGGGAAGGCAGAGCAACGCTCTTTGGCCGGCCTTGAGCTTAAAATGGGCCGCAGTGGCCAAGGCCGAGTTCACCATCTTTTCCTTGGGAATGACAATGGCCTTTGGCGTTCCCGTGGAGCCTGATGTTGTGGTGGTGAGCGTGGCATCATCGTTTAGCCATTGCACTAGAAAGTTGCCAATGGCCTTTTCATAAGGAACCTTGGTTGCCACAAGCTTGTGGGCCTTGTTCAGTAGGGCGGGCCCATCGTACGCCCGACCGTTGAACCTAAATTGTGGGTGAACGATCATCTGCCGGTAATTGATCCATCTCAGGGCCTAAAAATTCCTTTTCGCTCAAAACGGTGCCAAAGATGCGCTCCTGCCAATTGGACCAACCGTATTTTTTGGCAAAAAGAAGCAATAACAGGGGGAAAACGACAAAGACCGGAATGAAGACCTCCCAGCCCAATTGGGGATCGGAGACATCCCTAAACAGGGCCGGGCCTTGGATTGCGACCCAATCGCTGGTGACAAACAGAGCAGCCGTCATGTTATTGGCGGCGTGGAAACCGAGGGCGAGTTCCAGACCATCGTCCATAAGGATCACAATACCCAGAAATAGCCCCGTGCCCACGTAAAAGACCATGACGCCGTAACCCAATTTCCCTACTTCCGGATTAAAAATGTGCAATAGCCCGAACAACAAGGTGGTGAACACCATGGGAAACCATCGTTTTTTGGTCATAATGCCCAACCCCTGCAACATATACCCCCGAATAAAATACTCCTCCATACTGGTCTGCAACGGTATCATAACAAGCACAATGGCCAGCAAAATCATGAACGGCCCAAGTTTAAAGTTGAACTCGTAGTCCTCTGGATAAAAATAGATGTCCACAGCAATAAAAAAAGTAGAGACCAAAGCCCAGACCCCGAAGGCAAAGAACACCCGTTTCCAATCCACACGTTTTCTAACAGTGGTAAGACTGGTTAGGGATTGTTTGTGCACAAATTTCACCCATAATAAAAGCGCACCAAGACCTATGGCGAAGGTCAAAAACACAAAAAACAGAAATGGATTGGGGCCCAACAAGCGCCTAATTTCGTCCAAATCGCCACTGATCACTGCCTCCATACCGCCCGGCTCCATCAGAGCTGCTGCCGTCAGAGGGATGCCCCCTACCAGCTGCCAGGCGATGAACACCACCAATATGCCAATGATGTAGCGCCACGCTTCACTGAGCCCTTTATATCCTTGTTCTATGTACATATTTCTTGTATTTGCCGGAAATTCCAGTCCTTTTCCTTGTGGTAAAAGAGTCCACCATCACGCACGGTCAAGGGACTTTCCAGATTATTGGTAAAGAGCGCCCCGGTACCCAGCCCTTGCGGCATGGCATTATCCAAGGTGGCGGTCCATTGGGCAATGGCATTGAGCCCCACATTGCTCTCCAAGGCACTGGTAACCCACCAGCCCACCTCCTTGTCCCGGGCCAGATCGATCCATTCTTGGCCACCCCGGTACCCTCCCACCAAACTGGGTTTCAAGATAATGTATTGCGGGCCAATACGCTCCAAAAGTCTTTTTTTATCCTGTTTCTTCGTTACCCCAATAAGTTCCTCGTCCAACGCAATGGGCAAGGGCGTTTGGGCGCAGAGCTGCTGCATTTGGGCCCACTGGCCGGGCTTTATGGGCTGTTCTATGGAGTGCAGGGAGAGTTCAGACAAGCGGGTGAGCTTATCCATGGCGGCATGGGGTGCAAAGGCCCCATTGGCATCTACCCTAAGCTCCAGTTGCGACGGGGTGAACTTGGCCCGAATGCCCTGCAACAATTTCACTTCCTTTTCAAAATCGAGGGCGCCAATTTTCAATTTTATGCACGCAAAACCTTGCGCCACCTTCTCCTGAAGCTGCTCTTGCATAAAACCAAGGTCGCCCATCCAGATGAGGCCATTAATGGCTATTGGGGCCGCTTGGGCGATAAAGGGGGAATCAAAAAGTTGAAAGGGATGGGGTGCCCTTAAAGAGCGGAAAGCTTGTTCCACTCCAAAAAAAAGACTGGGCCATTGCAACAACTGCTCCAGAAGCTTCTCTTCCCCCAGATCAATGTTATTGGCCACCCAGGCACCCATTTCCTCGTAATTGTCGTGGTCGTCACAACTGAGCCCCCTGAACAGTCCGCACTCACCGAGACCGATCTTTTTCCCGTCCGATAGATGAAGAAAATAGGTGTCCTTGGTCGTGAGCACTCCCCGGGACGTTCCTCCGGGCCGTTTAAAATTTAAGGTGTACTTTCTGAAGCTGGCTGTCATAACTGCCATAAAAGTAGGCCTTTTTCACGGCTTAAAAAATCCTTTTTGATGATAAAGAAAAAGTAGGTCCCTAGGCCGAAGGATACCTTATGACCCTGCCCAAACATCCACCCGGCAAAGTGATGGAGGGTGAGCATCAACGGGGGGCAACATGAAGGTTTCTGCCTTATGGAAGCTTGACCATGACCCGGCCAAATGGAATACAACAAACTTAAATCTTTTATACACTTAAAATTATATTAAACACTGAATTATAGTAATTTAAAATATATTTTATCTGTATTTAAAGTAGGACTGCCATTTTGTCGCTCCCCCTGGTGATGCCCTTTTGGACGGATGGCCACAGCTTTTTGGGACCGTGACCGGAAACGCCATCCAAACGGCCGAATGGCCACTAAAAACATCTTCCTTAAAATGTCCCTGACAGTCAAAAAAAAGACAACTTTAGACGAAGGGTTGCACTGGAAACTGCCCCAGGCTTTCCATCACTGTATGGGAAAACGGCTTGTTGAATTTAAGCATTTGGGACGATCCTTGGCGCAGGATGGATGTACTACCACTAGGGAAACTTTCTTTTAATGCGAAGGCAAAGGGGCCATGGCGATGGACCGATGGGAAGCTGAGACCACTGAACACCGGTGATGTAACAGAAATTCCATTCCGGCTGAAAATCCCATCTAAAATCAATCGCTTCGCCGATTTTTGCCCAATTACCGTAGCGATGGCCACTTGGCCGTACCGAACGGCACGTCCGGGCGGGTGCGGCTATCGCAAAACCCCGATTTTATTGTTCCCGAGTACTAGGAATACACCCCCATAGCAAGAGTCCATTACACCATCTGGGGAAAAAAAAGCAACATTCCCGGCCCAACCGAAGTTTTAAAAATGCTAACCGGCGCAAGGTCTATTTCCAAGTGCAAAACGGCATTTTATGCCCTGTGACATTGATGTTTTACAACATCGAAAAACACTTTAAATCAATTATATACAACTGATTCTAAAAACCACTACTTGAAGTTGAACCAAAACCTGACCCCTTCGGCGGTCTTATCCGTGTTCAGGGTGGTCTGCAATTGGTTGGCCAAGCGGTTCATCAAACGAATGCCCATGGAAGACCCGGCGCGTTCTTCCGTGTCCTCGGGCAGTCCCACCCCGTTGTCCGTATATTCAAAAAAACCTTCCTGGCCCTTTGGTTTTCTAAGGTGTATGTAAATCTTGCCGTTGTCCTCATCGTGCGGAAAAGCATATTTGAAGGAATTGGAGACCAGCTCGTTCAAGATGAGCCCAAAGGGAATGGCCCGGTCAATGTCCAGCTCCACCCCTTCCGCATCAATGGTGATGTTGATGTTGTGCCCGCCCTTTTTATAGACCGACTGGATGCTGTTGATCAAACTTTCAATATATCCCTGCATCTCAATAAAGGACAGGTCTTCGTTTTGATACAGTTTTTGATGGATGAGCGCCATGGCCTTGACACGGCTTTTTCCTTCCTCCAGGGCCTCTATGGCCGCTTTGCTGCGGGTGTTCTTGGTTTGCAGGCTCAACAGACTGGACACCATCTGCAGGTTGTTCTTCACCCTATGGTGAATTTCCTTGAGCAGGGAATCCTTCTCCACCAGGGCATTTTCTATGATCTGTTTTTGATCGGCAATGAGGCGCTGGGTCTTTACACTGCGCAGGTAGGCATAGACCAGGGCGGCCAGGCCCATGAGCAGAAAGACCAAGGTAATGAACACCAGGTTTATGCTCTTGTCCTTGTCCGCAATGTCCATTCTGGATTTTTCCAGGGCCCTCTTCTGTTCTTCAATGACCTTTCTGGAATAGGCCTCTTCTTGCGCCACCACGGTGGCAAGCTGTTGTTTCTTGATCCTGGCCGCATTATCATCCAGGGAATCACGAATGCGGAGGTTTTGCTTTAAATAATCCGTAGCGCTCTCAAAATTGCCCGTCTTGTCGTAGTAGGCGGCATAGAGTCTGTTTTGTTTTAGAATGTTGGCTGTTTTTTGTGGCACAATGTCACGGCTTAGGTAGTCCGTGGCCTTGGCAAAATCATCCATTTGCAGGTAGCACTGGGCAATTTCCAAGGTGTTCTCCACCAAATCGGGCGAAAATTTGCCTTTTTCCTGTTCACCCAAGATATCCACGCTTTCCTCCAAGAACGGAATGGCTTTTTCGTATTCTTTGAGCTGAACGTGCGTCTTTCCTATGTTCCCCAAAATGACCCCTTTCAATATCTGGGCCTCGTTGATGTCCTTTTCGCTCTTAACCTCCATCACATCTTTGAGGTGCACATCCAAAAACGCCACGGCTTTTTTAAAATAGGTCATGGCCGTTGGGGCAGACTCATCCAAGCGAAGGTAATTGCCTATGTTGTTGTTATAAATGGCGAGGGCTAGAAAATCATCTTCGGCAATGTCCTTTTTTTCCTCGGTCATATAGTCCCGCATGGCCTTTCTGTGCTGGCCCAGGTTGGAATAGATGTCATAGAAGGAAACATTCTTGGTGAGGCCCATCTCGCGTTTGCGCATCCGCACCTCTATTTGCTTGTCGTACAGTTCCAGACGGGCGTAGTTCTTGTCCAGCAGGTCCAACAAAAGAGCCTTGTCTTCCATTCTCATATGGGCCATGTCCTCAAACATCACCTTGCCCAGGGCCAGACTCTTTTCATAGTCGCCCAAATCAAAGTAAACATGGGCCTTCATGATCTCGTAATCCGTGACCGCCAGGGTATCTTTGGAGCTCTCAGCCACCTCTAGGTACACCTCCACGGCTTCCAACCAGTCATAGGCAGAGTACTTTTCGTATCTATTGGGTGTTTCAAAAAAGAAGCGACTGCGTTCCGATGAGGAGTTAAATTCCTGGAATTTTTCAAAATTGTCTTTCCCTGAAATCTCCAAGGTGTCCTGGGCCACGGAATGGCCTGGCACCAGACCGGCAACCAAGAATAGAAACACCAATGGAAAAAACGTCTTTTTCATACTATGCCTAAAGGACCCCCAGTTTAGGGAACCCGGATGCTTTTCTCAAGATTGCCGCCCACCACCCAGCATATGGGACTGCCAACCAGCCCAATAATTCGATCCGCTGTGAGGGCTTTTAACACCTTGCAGAAGCCTTGCGGTGGTAATGCAAAAATAACATTCCAATTTGGGTGGGAAAGAACAATGTTGTGTAGTCTTCCTTTTTTGTGGTGAACCTTGGGGAGGGAACAATGGGGTCTTCCACCAAAAAAATCTCAACGCTAGAGCAAACACGCCCTTTTGTATCGTAATGTTCCCCTAATCCCACGGAATGAGTCTTCCTGATCCCTTTTTACGAGTTCATTGAGGAGATGATGAAATCCTTGAAATCTTTGGAAATGGGTATCAACGTATTGTTCACCATGATATCCTTGGAGTTTATGGCATCTATGTGGTCCACATTGACAATGTAAGACTTGTGTGCCCTGTAAAATTTATTTTGGGGCAATTTCTCCAGGTAATCCTTGAGGGGCGATCGTACCAAGAATTTCTTGTCCACCGTGTTTACCTCCAAATACACGTTGTCCGCTTTTATGAACTGAATGTCCTCAAACTGGATGCGGTAGTACAAATGTTGCTTTTTTACGAATATGGAATCCTTCAAAACCGAATTGGACAAGGGGGCGCCATCGCCAGGGCCGCCATCATTGGCCTCGGCGGCTCCCTGCTTTCCATAGATGAAGTTGGAAAGGGCTATCTCTATGGAGGTATAGAGATCTTGTTGCTCAAACGGCTTTACCAGATAACCGTTGGGCTTTACGGTTTTTGCATTTTCCACCGTGGCCCGGTCCGAATTGGACGTTACGAAGATGAAAGGGATGTCATAGTTCTCGCGAATGTGCTTTCCAAGATCGATTCCCGTCTTGTCCGATGCCAGGATGATATCGATCAGCACCAGATCCACTTGCTGGGTCTTGAGAACCTCAACGGCCTGTTCGTAAACAATGACATTATCCACGATTTCGTAACCGATTTCCTCCAGCATGGACTGCATGTCATCTGCAATTATCACGTTGTCTTCAACAATCAAAATTTTAATGGGCTGTTCCAAGGTACTTCCGGTGTTTAGTTGATTTTGTTAGTTAACGTTTAAATTGGCATTTTATTATGATAAAAAATATAAAAAACCAAGGCCAAGGCAAAAGTGCTCAGCGCCAATATTTTAAGCTCTTTGTCGATCAGCTTTTCCTCTGTTAGGCCCATAAGTCGCCTCAGGTGAACGGCAATGGGCAAAAAGGCGGTCATTATCAAGAACTCCCATCCGCTGCCGTAGGTGCTGCCTATGAATGCCAAAACACAAAAAAAGGAAATGGCCAGCAGGGCAAAATGATATTTTTTTCCCCAGCCGAACCCCATTTTTACCACCAGGGTGTTTTTTCCCGCTTTCTTGTCAGACACGTGATCCCTAAGGTTGTTTAGGTTGAGAACGCCCACGCTCAACAGCCCAATGGCAATGGCCCAGGGAACACTGATAATTGGGACTTGCTTGGTATGAAGGAACATGGACCCCAAAACCCCCACCAGACCAAAAAAAACGAAGACAAAAACATCTCCAAGCCCACGGTACCCATAGGCAGAATCCCCAACCGTATAACGAATGGCGGCCCAAATGCTGCACCCTCCCAGGATGAGGAAAAAGAGCGCCAACGGCAAATCATCACCATCAAAGGAAACGTAGAGCAGACCAACCACCAGCAAAACATTGATCGCCACGGAAAGCACAATGCCCCTTTTTAAGGTGCTTTGGGTAAGTTGTCCGCTTTGCAGGGCCCTGGCGGGACCAATGCGGTCTTCATTGTCCGTTCCCTTGACGCCGTCTCCGTAATCATTGGCAAAGTTGGAGGTTACTTGGAAGCCAATGGTGGTCAGTAGGGACAAAAGGAAGATCCAACCGTTGTACTGGCCAAAATAACTGGCCAGACCGGCGCCCACCACAACACCGGAAATGGAAAGGGGCAGGGTTCTGGGCCTGGCCGCATCCAGCCAAGTTCTAATGCCGCCCACTAATTGGGGTCTTCGATCTGGATGCGCTTTCCGTTTTGGTAGGAAGCCACGAAAGCATCGTCAAAGCCTATTTTTAGCAGTTGCTCCCTGAACAAACGGGCCTCTTCCAATGTCTCAAAGTTGCCCAAAGAATAACTGTAGAACGGATTGGTTTTAACGAAAAGGGTATTGGTGAGCGCCTCCGACGCCAAGGTCACGTTATTGTCCACAAACGATTTTACCTGTACGGAATAGATTTTCTCCTTCTCCAAGAAATTCTTGGCCAAGTAAAACTCCTTGACCAAACTCAATTCCTCGTTCTGCTTCTGTAAGTTGTTGAGCCTGGTGCGCACGGCTTCCAAACTGTCTATGGAAGTAACCACCATGTTGTTGCTCTTATTGAAAGAACTGGAACGCGTTACCCCGGCAAAATAGGTGGCCACGCCCAAACCGGCCAACAAAAACAAAATGGTGAAACTGGCAAAAACATTTCGTTGCGTCCGGCTCTTTTTTATTTCCCGGTTCTTGTATTTGATCTGGTCCAATAAACGCTCGTTGATGATCTGTGCCTTGTCTATGTCCTTGTGCAATTCCAACAGGTCGCTTTCTTCTATGAACGGCATACTATACTTCTTTTGCGGTTATTATGGCCTATTGAGTGCCTTGATTATAGGGCTAAAATTAATACTATTCCCAAAATTAAGCAATTAAAGATCAATAAATGGGAAACCGAATGTAAATCAACACATTATGGCTGTAACACTGCTTACAGCGCATTTAGTCCCTTGCCAGTGTGATCCCTTCCGGGCTCAGGGTTACCTTGCGCTCCCTGTACAAGGTGCCCAACCCCTTTTTAAACGTTTTTTTGCTCATTTGCAGCGCATCTCGGATGTCATTGGGGTCAGATTTGTCATGCAGGGCCAAGAACCCATCATTGGCCAACAAGGTGTCGTATATTTTTGCGGCCGCAGGTTCCAGTACCCTGGCACCCAAGGGTTGTAGCGAAATATCCAATTTGTTGTCCTCCCTGATCTTTTTTATACATCCGGGGATGACGTCGCCAATATTAAGGGTCTTAAAGACTTCGTTGAAATAGACCAGGCCTTTGTGGCGGTCGTTCACGATCACCTCCCAACCCAGATCGGTCTGCCGGGTAATGACCAGGGTCACCTCGTCCCATTCCTTGACCTCCAAATGGTCATTGCTCAAAAACTTATCCAACTTGTTGGAGGCCACCAACCTGCCCGATTTTGCATCCAAATAGCAGTGCACCACATACCACTGTCCTTGCTTCATCTTAACACGCTGCTCCCTGAAAGGCACCAACAGGTGCTTCTCCAGGCCCCATTCCATAAACGCCCCAAACTCATTTACCTCCACTACCTGCAACAATCTAAATTCGCCCAGCATAATGTCCGGTTCCAACGTAGTGGCCACCGGCCTTTCATCATAGTCCAAATAACAGAACACCTCCATTTGTGCCCCTATTTGGTAGTCTTCGGGCACATATTTGTTGGGCAGGAGCACATCATTGCCCAGACCGTCTCCAAGAAAAAGACCCACACTGGTGTCCCTCAATATTTCCAAGGTATTTAATTTCCCAAGTTCTATCATACCGCAAAATTACCATAATATGGGGCAAAACCGTTAAAAGAGGGAGAAAATAGCGCCCTCTGGCCAATGAAGTGCAGCTTTAAAGATTTTGGAGGCCCCAAAGGTGCCGTGATACCGGCAGTAATGGCCTTGCCGTGGGCCAAATCACGGTTTTGAGGCAGTGGGGCTCCTCCGGTTACCCAAAAAGATAACCACACCAAGATGCCATGGCATCCGTCCCATTGTGCCCAGTGGCAAGTTAGGCCCAATCCAACACAGCCAGGGCGCCTCGTGGACTTCTGGGGTTGGCTTTCCCACAGCGGCCCCAAACCATTTGCCATTTTATTTTTGGCCCGGGGCCCTGTTCCTGACCCTAGGCCCCATCCCATATTCTCCCCTAAAGCCAGTTGGGCAAGCACAAAAAAAGCCGTCCCTGATGGAGACGGCCTTATATGATAAAAAGTATCGCGAATATTAATAGACGGAAGCTTTTTTGAAGTGCTTGCAAAGCATATAGTAAACCACTGCCCTGTGCTTGTTTCTGTTTGCAGAGCCATATTTGTCCATAACGGTCTTAATCGCCTCCATTAATTTGGGACTGTCGGCCATGCCCAATTTCTTAATGAGGTAGTTGTTCTTGACCGTTTCCAATTCCTTCTCATCGCCGCCGGACACTTTGGAAGCGTCCAGATTGTAGATGGATGGCCCCAGGCCAATGGTCACCTTGGTCAACAGATCCATATCGGGAGCCTCACCAAATTTGTTCTTGATGTCTTCCGCGTACTTTTCAATTAAATCGTCTCTTTTACTCATAATGTTCTAGTGTTTGTGATTTTGATAGTTAATTGGCGCCTAAGATATAAAATGAAAGTAATCTGTCAAAATTTTATTGTTGCTTATTCTCGGGGTAACGACCTCCAAGAGTCTGGGGCCCCGCCGTTTCTTAAAAAAAACAGGTAGTTTTTGTTGCAGCTCCTTCTCATTTTCTGCCTTTGAATAGTCCAAGCCAAACATTTTGCACAGTTGGCTCGCCCCAAGTTCATGCTTGGTCTCGAAAAAGGTGGCAAAATTATCGGTTTCCTCCATTCCGGGCAATATCCTAAAAATGCCCCCTCCCCCATTGTTTACCACAATGATCTTAAAATCATTTCTCAGATAGTTGTTCCAGAGTCCGTTGTTGTCATAAAAGAAGCTGAGGTCGCCAGTAATGAGAACGGTGGGGTGCCCTGCAATTTGGGAGGCGCCCACCGCCGTGGAGGTGCTCCCGTCTATACCACTGGTGCCCCTGTTGCAAAACACCTTGATCGATGGGTGCAGATCGTACAGCTGCGCGTAACGCACGGTAGAACTGTTGGCCAGTTGCAGCATAAAATCCCTTGGAATGGCAGAAAGTATGTGGTGAAAGGCCAGAAAGTCCGAAAAGGGGATTTGTTTTAGGTACGCCGCCCTTCTTTCCCGATACTTCTTTTTTAAAAGGGCCAGGTCGTGCTGGTAGTTACCGGTTGTGTTCGTGTGCCCGCCATACAGCTTTTTCAAGAATTCATTGGGGGTGCCGTGGACATGGGCCTTTAGGCAGAAAAAAGTGTCGTTGGCCGTTGGCCCGCCCACGTGCCAATGGGCCTTGGGCTGGTGTTCCCGTAAAAAAGCCTTAATTTTTTTTGATACGATCAAGCCGCCAAAGGTGAGCAAAATCTCTGGTTGCAAGGCCTTGAAGGATTCTTGTTTCCTGGAGGAAAGCTCCATGGGGGCGATCATGGTATCTATGGCGTTGAAAAAATGGGGGTGGTGCAGGTTGGAGGTGGTTTCCGTGAACACCACCACGCTGGGATCATTGGCCAGCATTTCCAATTGTTCTTGCTGCACACTGCCGGGAGGGTTAACCCCCACCAATACCATTTTCTTTTTTGCCTTTTGCCATTGGGCCGCCCAATCCTGGCCCAGTACAACCGTTTTCTCCTTCCGGTGTTGCCTGTTGGTGTTGGCCTTAATGGAGGGCGCCGTTAAAAAGTCATAGAGGGGCTCCTCGAACGGGGCATTGATGTGCACCGGCAATCCCTGTTCAATGGCGGTTTCCAGAGCCTGTTGCAGCAGCTGGTCATTGGTTTGCTGCCTTTTTTTTTGCAGGGCTTCCACGCTGCCGTCAACAAACCAATTGGGCCGGTATCGCCGCACGCGCTGCATTGCGTGGGTAAGGTCCATCAATAAATTGGCACTGTATCCTATGTGGCGGTGAAACACATTGTCCTGCCTTATGGTTTGTCCGTCGCCCACATCAATTTTATAGGGGGGCCTATCGGCAGAGATGACCACCAAGGGGATATGGCTATAGAAGGCTTCGGCCACGGCCGGATAATAATTGAGCACAGCACTGCCCGAGGTGCAAACGAGCGCCACGGGTGCCTGCAATTGCTGGGCCATCCCCAGGGCAAAAAAAGCGGCACTGCGCTCATCCACAATGCTGTAGCATTTAAAAAAGGGGTTTTCGGTAAAGGAAATGGTCAACGGGGCACTCCGGGATCCCGGTGAAATTACAATACGATCAATATGGTTGGCCTCTAAGTGCTGCACCACCGTCTGCGCCAAGGGTATGGAAGAGTATCTCATAAAGTACAAAAATACGACCTCAGCGCCTCTTAACCCAAGCCAAGGCCCTTTAAATTTACCCCAGCACGCGCAAGATGGTGCTGGTCTTACTCACGGTTTCCTCCCATTCTTTTTTAGGGTCGCTAAACGCCGTTATCCCGCCACCCACGTAGAGGTGTGCCCGATCTTGGCGCACTTCCATACAGCGGAGGTTCACATAGAGGTCTGAGGTGGTCTTAATGGCCCGGTAGGCCAAATTTTCCACATTATGGCGGCCCCGGTCCCGGTACACTTCTTCCTTTAGGTTCAGCTCCCCCAAAAATCCGGTATAATAGTTACGGTCATAGCCCTCATGGGCCAAAATGAATTCCTTGGCCGCCCGGGCGGGCAGCCCGCAAACGGCTGGGGTGGGGTGCAGTTGGCGCACTATTGTCCCCAAATCGTCCTTTTTGTACTTGGCGCTTATTTGTGTGCGCAGGTGCCATAGCTTTCCGGCCCTGACGGTCTGGGTGTCCGAAATTTTCAATCCAGCGACGTGTGGGGTCAAGGTCTGCGTTATGTAATCGGTGACCATTTGTTGCTCTTCCAGCTCTTTTTTGGACCACTGGGGCCGCTTTCCCTCTACATACGGCAGGGTGCCCGCGAGCGACATCGTGGTTAGGGAACTTCCCCTTGTGCTCAGCAATATTTCCGGGGTGGCGCCCAACCACATCCCTATTTTGGGATGGTACCACAAATAACAGAACGCCCCCCTATGGGCCGCCAACAATCTTTTGAAAATGGTAAGGGGCCCTGCCCGTAAGGGCTGTTCCATTTTTCTGGAAAGCACCACCTTGTCCATCTGTCCGGAGGCAATGGCCATCATCCCTTTCCTTACCAGGCGCATGTGCTTGGCGGCAGCTCCAGGGGAGGGCGCTGCCATCGCTGCCGTGCCAAAGTCCATTTGTTCGTAGTCCACGGAAACCTCCAGGGTTTGTTCCCAAGGCAGCAACACCGCCCTTGCCGCGCTGTGGAAAGGGGCAAAGACAAATCCGGATTCTTGGTAATTGCCCACGGTGTTGAGCGTGTCATCTTGCTGAAAGACCCCCTTTAACCGCCGGCCCTTGGGCTTTCTGTAAAGGACAAAGGGAAGTTGACCCTGCAGCTGTTCTGCCGCTTTGTTGAAGAGCGCTTCCAATGCCTTATTTTTTGGGTAGGGAAATGGTGCTGAGCCTTACCACGGAAATGAGGTTTTGGGCTTCATCGGTGACCTTGATGTCCCACAGCTGGGTGGTTCTGCCCTTGTGCACAAAGGTGGCACGGGCATACACAAAGCCTTCTTTTGCGCCTTTTAGATGGTTGGCGGATATCTCAATGCCCCGAACAAAAAAATGTTCGGCATCCAAAAAGATATAGCAGGCCATACTGCCCACACTTTCGGCCAGGGCCACCGTGGCGCCACCGTGCAAAATCCCATCTGGCTGGTACACCTTAGGGCCCACCGGCATCCTGGCAACAAGAAAGTCTTCGCCAACGTCCGTGTAAACAATATCCAAGGTCTGCATGAGCGTGTTTTCTGAAGCATCGTTGCAAACCTTTAGAATCCTATCTTTGTGCTCGGTCATTCTTTTTTGGTAAAATTAACAAACCCCTAGCACAAACTTCTTAAGGTATTCTTAATTTGAAAACAGCAACCCACACCAAGACGGTCTCCTACACCAGCACCAATTCCTATGAAACCCGTGGAGAACTCACGGAGCACACCCAATACGTTTGGCTGGTGTTTCATGGCATAGGATACCTGAGTCGCTACTTTTTAAGATATTTTGATGTCCTGTGCCAGAAGGAACACTATATCATAGCCCCGCAGGCCCCGGCCAAATATTATTTAAAGGACGATTATAAGTATGTGGGCGCCAGTTGGCTCACCAAGGAGAACACCTCCCAAGAAATCCGGAACAACCTGAACTATCTTGATCAGGTGATGCAGGCCGAAGCCGTTCCCAAAAATTGCAAGCTCGTTGTCTTGGGGTTTTCACAAGGGGTCTCCATGGCCACCAGGTGGCTGGCGCACAGCAAACGCCCGTGCCACAGACTCCTGCTCTTTGCGGGCAGGGTGCCCCAGGAGCTCCGCGCCCAGGACATGCAACACCTTGAGACCGGTGGTACGGAAATATACAGCCTTGTGGGCGATCAGGACCCCTTTATTTCCCCGGCCTTGATGGCGTTGGAACAGGAGCACCTGAAATCCCTTTTTGGGAACACCGTAAAACACCTGGTGTTTGCGGGTGGGCACGAGATCAAAAAAGAGATGCTGCCTTCCTTGGCGGAAAGTTGATACGGAGCCTTGGCCACCACTTTGCCGATGGGATCACCGCCCTACCGCCTATTTTTGATCCTCCGTGGGGGCGGGAGCATAATAGCTTATCTTCCTGGTCACGTAGGAGTTTTCCGGTGTCTCAATTTTTTTGATCCAGTTTTGCGGTACCGAACCGTCAAATTGGTACATAAACTTCTTTTCGGTGGTTACCTTTCCTTTTTTGGACACTTCCAAAACCAACCGATCCCCTTCATCATATTCAAAGGTGGTTTTCACGGTGGGCACAAAGCTCTTTTTTTCAGGGTCCCAATGGAACAGCTGTCTTTCCAGTATCAAACCGTCTTCACCTGTCACCTCTTCCACCGCTTCCTCCGGCACTCCCTCAATATATTTTTTGGTGAGCTTTACGTGACGTACCGCTCCGGTCTTGGTCTTTTTTTTGGAGGTACGTACCAATTTTGTGGGCACGTCGTTCCATAAGTGGGTCACCGTGGTCTCCCCGTTTTCCCTCTTGTGTTCCAATGACATCTCGTCCTTGCCCTCATCGTTTAAGCGCACAAATCCGTTTAGATTGCCATCTGCGCCATAAGCGTACACATACTGTTCCTGGAAAGAACGATCATAGGAAATGACACGTTCGGTGATTTTTTTGGTGGCGGCACTGTCTTGGCCAGATCCCTCCTGGACCTCATAGAAGTGGGCAATGGAAGTGGCCGGATCAAAGGTGCCGTTCCTGTAGGACTCAGAGCGTTTCTCCTGGAGATTGCCCTTTACGCCGTACTTATAGTAAACCACCTCATAATCCGTTTCGTTGAATTCGGTGACGCTCTTGGTGAGCAGGCCCTGCTCGTTGAACTCATAGGTCTCCTTTCCATAAGAGGTAAGGACCTCTGCGGACTTTACCGGGCCCCTAAGGTCAAAGTCTTCTTTGCCCAACACTTGGATGAACTGGGATGGAGCGCTCCCAGAAAAAGTGAGACCAACCAGCAAAAAAAGGATAAGCGCTCTTTTGTCCATAACACAAAACTACCCCAAATTAGATTATTAAGGCCCAAAAGTGGTGTCAATTCGTTGAGTGGCGGTCTTTTTCATGCCATTCCATCATCATCGCGCCATTTTACCGGAGCAATACCACTTTGGCACCCTTGCCCGCCCTTGGCCATCCCTTTGCACATCCAGAACCTCCGCGCCCTATCTAGTGCGCGCGCAGCCTTTTAAGGGGGCAGGTTTCCCAGACGCCTCCCAGGCCGCGGCCAGACCGTTCCCAGCGAACATGATCCGCTCAAGGGCCGGAAAGCAAGGAGGTGCTTTAAAGCCGGTGTGCCAAAAAAAAAGCACCACAGCGAACTGTGGTGCCTTCTTGTTGTTGTGGGCTGCCCAAGGAGCTTCTGTGCCCTGGCGGTTACGGGATGTTACTTTACTTCCTCAAAGTCCACATCTTCCACATTATCACCTTCCGGAGCACCGTTGGACGCGGTATCGCCTCCAGCGGAACCCGCGGCATCGCCACCGGGCTGTTGGGCTTCGGCCTGTGCCTTGTACATTTCTTCGGATGCGGTCTTCCAGGCTTCATTGATCTTGTCCAAGGCGGGTGTGATCAAGGCCAGGTCTTTGGCCTTATAGGCCTTTTTCAATTCTTCCAAAGCGGCCTCTATGGGCTTCTTCTTATCGTCCGACAGTTTATCGCCAAACTCCTTCAGCTGCTTCTCGGTCTGGAAAATCATCCCATCTGCCTCATTGAGCTTGTCCGCCGTCTCTTTCGCTTTCTTGTCCGCTTCGGCATTGGCCTCCGCCTCGGCCTTCATTTTGGCGATCTCCTCTTCGGTGAGGCCTGAAGAGGCCTCAATGCGGATGTCCTGCGATTTGTTGGTGGCCTTATCCGTTGCCGAGACCTTGATGATACCGTTGGCATCAATGTCAAAGGTCACCTCAATCTGTGGCGTTCCTCGTGGCGCGGGGGGTATGCCATCCAAGTGGAACCTTCCAATGGTCTTGTTGTCCGAGGCCATGGGGCGCTCTCCTTGCAGCACGTGGATCTCCACGGAGGGCTGGTTGTCCGCGGCCGTGGAAAACACTTGCGATTTCTTGGTGGGTATGGTGGTGTTGGCCTCGATCAGTTTGGTCATGACGCTGCCCATGGTCTCAATGCCCAGGGAAAGGGGCGTAACGTCCAACAGCAGTACATCCTTGACATCACCGGTCAAGACACCACCCTGTATGGCGGCCCCAATGGCCACCACCTCATCGGGGTTTACCCCCTTGGATGGTTTTTTACCAAAGAACTTCTCCACGGCCTCCTGTACGGCGGGTATTCTGGTGGAACCGCCCACCAAGATAATTTCATCGATATCGCTCTTGGAGAGTCCCGCTGCCTTCATCGCGGTCTCGCAGGGCTCAATGGTGCGCTTTACCAAATCATCGATCAACTGCTCAAACTTGGATCGGGACAGGGTGCGCACAAGGTGCTTGGGCCCGGTGGCGGTTGCCGTTACGTAGGGCAGGTTTATTTCTGTCTGGGCGGAAGAAGAAAGTTCTATCTTGGCCTTTTCCGCAGCTTCGCGAAGGCGCTGCAATGCCATGGCATCATCACGCAGGTCCATGGACTCTTCCTTTTTAAACTCCTCTGCCAACCAATCTATGATTTTTTGGTCCACGTCATCTCCGCCCAAGTGGGTGTCTCCGTCCGTGGAAAGTACTTCAAAAACGCCATCTCCCAGTTCCAGGATGGAAACGTCATGCGTACCTCCCCCAAAGTCGAAAACCACAATTTTCTGGTCGGTGTCCTTTTTGTCCATCCCGTAGGCCAGTGAGGCCGCCGTGGGCTCATTGATGATGCGCTCCACTGTAAGTCCGGCAATCTCCCCTGCCTCCTTGGTGGCCTGGCGCTGCGCATCATTAAAATATGCCGGTACGGTAATAACGGCCCTTGAGACATCTTGCCCTAGGTAATCCTCTGCCGTCTTCTTCATCTTTTGGAGGATCATGGCAGACAGTTCCTGCGGGGTGTACATTCTTCCATCTATGTCCACCCTGGGGGTATCGTTGTCTCCCTTGACCACTTTATAGGGAACACGGTCCACTTCCTTGCTGGATTCCGAAAATTTGTTCCCCATAAACCTCTTTATGGAGTAAATGGTCTTGGCGGGATTGGTCACCGCCTGTCTTTTGGCGGGATCGCCCACCTTTATTTCTCCGCCCTCCACGAAAGCGATGACGGATGGTGTTGTTCTTTTACCTTCTGCATTCGGGATTACCACCGGTTCGTTGCCCTCCATTACGGAGACACAGGAATTGGTGGTGCCCAAATCTATACCTATGATCTTGCTCATTATGTTTGTTTTAGAATATTAGTGCTTCATTTTAGGTGCGTGCTGTAAAAAACAATTAATATGCCAAGGGCAGAAAACTGACAGGATGTCACCAACACCATCTTTTGGCCACCGCTTATGACAAAACAATGTCTCCCAAAGGCGCCATCCAGGCACCGCAAGACAAAAAAACAACGGTAAAACACCCGCTTTGTTCGTATCTTGGCCCCAATAAAATTTAGGGTCATGTTACAAATGGAATGCATCAGTGTCTTTGATATGCTAAAAATAGGCATAGGCCCCTCCAGCTCCCATACCTTGGGGCCCTGGCGGGCGGCACAACGTTGGCTCCAGTCTTTGGAAAGGCAAGGGGCACTGGACCAGGTGGTGACTGTAAAAGGGCATCTCTACGGGTCGCTCTCCCTCACGGGCAAGGGCCATGCCACGGACTATGCCATCTTTATGGGACTCTCTGGCACCGATCCGGAACGCATTCCCATCACGGCCATTGAAGAGACCATACAGGAAATAAAGAAAACCGGAACGCTCTTATTGAACGGGGAGCGGCGCATTCCGTTTTCTGTGGAGAATGATTTGGTGTACCATAGGAAATTCCTGCCCTATCATGCCAATGGACTCAAATTTGAGGCCGTCCTAAAAAACGGCAAAAAGAAGACCAATACCTATTATTCCATCGGCGGGGGCTTTGTGGTGGTCCAGGAACGCAAGAACGCCAAGAAAAAAGAGGCGGCATTCAACACCTTTCCGCATCCCATCCAAACGGGGGCGGAACTGCTGGATTATTGCGCCCGGGAGAAGAAGGGCATTTGGGAGATCGTACTGGACAATGAACGCTCCCTACGGACCGATTCCCAAATAGACGGCGAACTGCAGCGCATTTGGAACACCATGCTGGAGTGCATGTACATAGGATGCCATACCCAGGGCACCTTGCCCGGCGGGCTGCGCGTTAAACGAAGGGCCTTTGACCTGCACGAAAAATTAAAGGGCGATGTGCCTTATGACACCCCCCAGGAGTGGTTGCAGAGCATACGGCAGACCGAGGTGAAATTCAGGCAGATCCTACAATGGGTAAGCTGCTTTGCCTTGAGCGTTAACGAGGTAAACGCCTCCCTGGGGCGGGTGGTCACCGCTCCCACCAACGGCAGTGCCGGTGTTATCCCGGCCGTATTGATGTACTACCTGGTCATTGAGAACCACGCCGGCAATTTTGAGCATATCAAAGAGTTTTTACTGGTGGCCGGGGAAATTGGCAGCATCTTTAAGAAAGGGGCCACCATATCGGCGGCCATGGGCGGGTGCCAGGCAGAGATCGGGGTTTCCTCGGCCATGGCCGCCGGAGCCCTCACCTCCCTTTTGGGGGGCACGCCGGAGCAGGTCTTGATGGCCGCGGAAATTGCGATGGAGCACCATCTGGGCCTAACCTGCGACCCCATCGGGGGGCTGGTTCAAGTGCCCTGCATTGAGCGAAATTCCATGGGCGCCATAAAGGCGATCAACGCTTCGGAACTGGCCCTTGGCTCCGACCCCAAGGATGCCAAGGTGCCCCTTGACAAAGTGGTACAGACCATGTGGGAAACGGCCAAGGATATGAGCTCCAAATACAAAGAGACCTCGGAGGGCGGTTTGGCCGTTGGGGTGTTCCTGAGCGATTGCTGATCGCAGGAAGGGGAAAAAATCATTGCGCATACTTGCCTATGAGCCGTACCATCAGGTCATTTAGCTTCTCCACTTGGTATTCGCCCACACTGGCCTCCAAATGGTCGTTGCCTATGCCGCTGTCGTCCGTAATGAAGACATAGGTGCCATTGGTGGCAATGGCAAAGGTCCGCATCAGGTATTCGGTCTCTTGATCGATGCCACTGGCCGTAATGGGGATTATTTTTATCCCCTTCTTGGCGGCTAGGACTATGGCATCCTGAAGGTTGGAGATAACATTTGCATTGTTGTGCGGAGGCGCGTCCAAGAGGAGAAAGGCAATGCGGGTACGCGCTGTACCGGACCATTGCAGCTCATTCAAGGCCGTATTCAGGGCGCTGTGCACGGCTTCCGGAAAATCGCCGCCACCATCTGCACTTTGCTCGGAAATGAAATTCAGGGTAGTGGTTACGCTCCGGGCAAAACCGGAATGGCGCACCAAATAGTCGTCTTCCGTGTCGCGGTAAAAGACACTTGCCGTGGCAATGTCCAGTTCGGGCGCATCTCCCTTGACCCGTTCAATGACGCTCAACAGGTCTTCTTTCAAAAATTCCAACTCGTCTCCCATAGAGCCCGTGGCATCGACCACAAAGGCCAGTTCCACTTTGTCGCTCGCGGCACCGCCGCCGTTCATTCGATATTCATTGATGCCCTCCTGAAACCATTTTAGGTGGGCGGTATGGGGCATCCCGGCCACATACAGCCCATAGGTGGAAAGGTCCACCTTGTTTGTCTGCTGGCGAAGGCCCACAAACAGCTCTGCCGAGCCAAAGTTGTCGGTCTTGGCCTCCCAGATCACCCGGTCGCCATTCTGAAGGGTTACGCTTTGGTCCGATATCGGGTTGCCAGCGGCATCAAAAACGCGCACGGCCAATCTATTGTTGGGATAGAACTTCCAATAATCGGGCTTGTTGGCAAAGGCATCGGTCTGTAGGAGTTCTTCCCAAAAAGACCAATGCTCCAGGTCATTCCACTCTGCGGCCGTTACCAGACCGGCCGTTCCGCCCTGTCCATTGCCACTTCCGTTACCGGGACTTCCGCCACCGGTTTCGGAGTAGGCTCCATCGGAAACGGACATGCCCTCCAGACCATTGCCAAGCGCATCTGCCTCACCGCTTGCGTCATCACAAGCCACGAGCAGGCCCATCAACCAAAAAAATCCCAAAAAATTGACTATTGTTCTCATCTGTTGCTATTTATGGTTTAGATGAAGACCTTCCCGGCTTATTGGCCCTGGTTAGAGCGCCGATAATCAGGTTCCAAAGGGTGTTCCATAGTTTTTTGGTTCACCCATTGCTCCACTAAGATGGCCCTACACGCATAAGATGCCGTTCTGTGAAGAGGTTGCGCCCGCTTGCTGTTAAACCCAGATTAAGCAATAGAAATTCCATTACGGCTGCAGATCCCTGCAAAATCAATCGTTGCACTGACTTTTGCTCACTCACCGTAGCGATGGCTACGCCTCAATCGCAAAAGTCTTGATTTTATTGGGCTTTGCACCCTCATTTCGAAAGTCCAGTGCATAATCTGGGTTAAAATTCGATTTGCCTTGGGCAAAAGCGGACAGGACAAACATAACCTTGGGAGTACCGCCCGGACCCGCAGCGCCACGGGCAGGGGTCGGTGCCATTGTAGGGAAACCCCGGGTATTGGAAAGGAACAAGCCCCCTTTGGGGCAGGGGGCACAGGAGCACCCCACCGCAAAGGTTAAGAGGAGGTGCTCTTGTGGAGGTATTGAAGCACGTTCCGCTCTATCCGTTCTTCTATGTGATTGGTATCGGCCCGCTCAAAGGGTTCGCCGGTGATCTTTTCGTACAGTTCTATGTAGCGATCGGAAACGGAACGGATGAGCTCGTCCGACATTTCTGGCAATGTTTGCCCCTCCAGACCTTGAAAACCGTTGGCCATGAGCCACTGCCTCACAAATTCCTTGGACAGTTGGCGCTGGGGCTCGTGGTTGCGCTGACGCTCCGTATAGCCCTCGGCGTAGAAATAGCGGGAAGAGTCCGGGGTGTGTATCTCGTCTATGAGCACGATCTTGCCCGTATTTGTCTTCCCAAATTCATATTTGGTGTCCACCAAAATGAGCCCGCGTTCCGCTGCCAGCTCGGTGCCCCGTTGAAAGAGCAAATAGGTATAATGCTCCAAAATGGCATAGTCTTCCTCGGAGACAATGCCCCTTGCCAACAGTTCTTCCTTGGAGATGTCCTCGTCATGATCGCCCATTTCCGCCTTGGTGGCCGGAGTGATGATGGGCCCGGGCAGGGCATCGTTTTCCCTGAGCCCCTCGGGAAGGGGCACCCCGCAGAGCGTGCGCTTGCCCAAGGCATATTCCCGCGCCGCATGGCCCGCCAAGTAGCCCCGGATCACCATCTCTACCTTAAAGGGCGTACAGGCATGGCCCACCGCAACATTGGGGTCGGGTGTGGCCATGAGCCAATTGGGAACAATGTCCGCGGTCTTCTCCATCATTTTGGTGGCGATCTGGTTCAAGATCTGACCCTTATAGGGAATGCCCTTTGGCATGACCACGTCAAAGGCAGACAATCTGTCCGTGGCCACCATGACCAAACGATCGTCTTGCAGGGTGTACACTTCGCGCACCTTGCCCTTATAGACCGCTGTTTGGCCTGGGAACGAAAAATGGGTCTTGTACAAAGCTTGGGCCATAATGCTCAATTTTGGTGTTCTATGGTTTTATAGGCGGCAATGACCTTTTTTACCAACTTGTGCCTGATCACATCACGATCGTCCAAGTAGATGATTTCTATGCCCTCCACGTTCTGCAGTACCAGCAAGGCCTCCTTGAGGCCGGATATGACCCTCCGGGGCAGGTCTATCTGGCCGGGGTCTCCCGTGACCAGGAACTTGGCATTTCTGCCCATGCGCGTCAAGAACATTTTCATCTGGGCGTGGGTGGTGTTCTGCGCCTCGTCCAGGATCACGAAGGCGTTGTCCAAGGTGCGGCCGCGCATGAACGCCATGGGCGCAATTTGGATGGTGCCGTTCTCAATGTAATGGGTTAACCGCTCCGGGGGGATCATGTCCCTGAGGGCATCGTACAAGGGCTGCATGTAGGGATCCAGCTTCTCCTTGAGGTCCCCGGGCAGGAATCCCAAGTTTTCGCCGGCCTCCACCGCGGGCCGGGTAAGAATAATGCGCTTTACCTCCTTGGCCTTGAGCGCCCTAACGGCCAGGGCAACGCCCGTGTAGGTCTTTCCCGTACCGGCGGGCCCTATGGCAAAGACCATGTCCGAGGTGCTTGCCGCTTCCACCAATAGTTTCTGATTGGCCGTCTGCGCCCGGATGAGCCGCCCACCAACCCCGTGCACCAAGGTTTGCGTCACCTTCTCCCCGGTGTCCTCTGGTTGCCCGTACCCATCGGCCAACAGTTGCTCAATGGTGTTCTCGTCCAACTTGTTGTACTTGGAAAAATGACGGGTAAGTCGGTCAAAACCGTTTTCAAACTGCTCCAAGAGCGCTTCGTCCCCAAAGGCCTTTACCTTATTGCCGCGGGCCACGATTTTCAATTTTGGGAAATGCTTTTTTATGACATCGATGTTTACATTGCCCTGGCCAAAAAAATCCCGGGGGCCAATGTCTGTGAGTTCTAGGGTACGTTCGTTCAAACAGCGCTATTTTAGGGATATTACCTTGGTGGGTTCTCCGTGTGCCAAGGCTTTTTTTGTTTAATTTTGCCATCAAATTTACACATATTTTAAGTTTGCCGGTTTAAAAACATATCAACAGTGCTGTATGGCCATTATAACGCTTACGACGGATTTTGGATTGAAGGATCATTCTGTGGCCGTTGTCAAGGGCGCGATCTACAGTGAACTCCCAGACGCCAAAATTGTGGACATCTCCCACCACATTGCCCCTTTCAACATACAGGAGTGCGCCTATGTGTTGGAGAATTCCTATGGCGCCTTTCCCAAGGGAAGCATCCATGTGGTCGGGGTGGATGCAGCGCCCACAGCTGGAAAAAAGCACATTGCCGTTTTGGTGAACGGGCATTATTTCATCGCGGCCAATACGGGGGTTGTGGGGCTGATCACGGCAGGGACCACTCCAGAAAAAATTGTGGAGATCGCCATGCCCAACTCCGTGAAGGATGCTTTTCCCACGGCCAGCATTTTTGTTCCGGTGGCCTGCCACCTGGCCAGGGGCGGCACCCTGGAGGTAGTGGGCAAGCCCTATTCCGAACTGAACACCTTGCGGGAATTTACGCCGCGCGTGGCAGATGGCGGAAAACAGCTGGTGGGGAACGTGATCTATGTGGACAATTATGGCAATGTGGTGACCAACATCAAAAAACCATTCTTTGATGCCTATGCCAAGGGAAGGGCTTATCAGGTCCAGGTCAGGAACCATAAACTGAAGACCATTTACCACACCTACAGCGATGTGGAAAACAATGACAACGGGAAGGGCACCAGACAATATGACGGTACCCTCCTGGCCCTGTTCAACTCCAACCAATATTTGGAGCTGGCCATTTACCGGAGCAATTTACAAACCGTTGGTGGGGCTTCCACCTTGTTGGGGCTGGAATACAGGGACACCGTGATCGTGGACTTTTTATAGGGCCCCGCCCCTTACGTCTGCACGCCCGCGCCCTTTCACAACGTTGATAACTTGGGCCATTTAGGGGCAAATGGCTAGATCGCGCCAATGTATTGGGAAGCTGCCGCGAAAAAAGAAGGGGCCGCACCTGTTAATAAGTTTGTTTCCCACAAAGGAGCAATTAAAATATCTTTGTTTTGGCAGGTTTTTGGAGTGGCACCAAGCCACTTTGGGCCATTCCGCCATAAAAGACTTGCCATAAACCAAAGCAGATTATGAAATTTATAGTATCCAGCACCTATTTGTTAAAGCAGCTTCAAACCCTGGGCGGGGTGATCAACAACAACAATACCCTTCCCATCCTGGACAATTTCCTGTTTGCCCTGAGCAAGGACAAATTGGTTGTTTCCGCCTCCGATATGGAGACCACCATCAGTTCCGTGCTCAAGGTGGAGACAGACAGTGAGGGTGCCATAGCCGTGCCGGCCAGATTGCTCTTGGAGACCCTGAAAACCTTTCCGCAACAGCCCCTTACCTTTACCGTGGAAGACAACAATACCATGGAGATCAGCAGCAACCACGGCAAGTATGCCCTGGCCTACGCCGATGGGGCCGAATTTCCAAAAGCCGTGGAACTCTCCGATCCAAGCACCACAAGCCTTATGGGAGATATACTGGCCACGGCCATTGACAAGACCATCTTTGCCGCGGGCAACGATGACCTTAGACCGGTCATGAGCGGCGTGTTTTTCCAGTTTTCCCCAGAGCACCTCACCTTTGTGGCCACGGATGCCCATAAATTGGTAAAATACCAGCGAACGGACGTCACGGCGGCCCAGGTGGCGGAATTCATCATGCCCAAAAAACCCTTGACGCTCCTCAAGGGCATCCTAGCTGGAAGTGAGTCTGAGGTGACCATTGAATACAACGAGAGCAACGCCCGCTTCACTTTTGATGATACTGAGCTCATTTGCCGACTCGTGGATGGCAAGTACCCCAATTATGAGGCGGTGATCCCCAAGGAGAATCCCAATGTGCTCACCATTGCCCGAAACCAATTTTTAAGCTCCGTGAAACGGGTTTCCATCTTTTCCAACAAGACCACCTACCAGATCCGCCTTAAGATAGCGGGGGCAGAACTGAACATTTCGGCAGAGGACATCGATTATTCCAACAGGGCGGAAGAGCGGCTAACCTGTGATTACCAAGGGGATGATATGCAAATTGGCTTTAACTCCCGTTTTTTGACAGAGATGCTCAACAACCTATCTTCCAACGAGATTTCCCTGGAGATGAGCCTGCCCAACCGGGCCGGTATCCTCACCCCCACGGATGGCCTTGATGAAGGAGAGCAGGTAACCATGCTGGTGATGCCGGTGATGCTCAACACATAAAAGGCCCTCACGGGAAGAGCTGCTTGGGCGCTTCCACAAGACGGAAACAAAACAAAAATAACCCCTTTGAGTGTCAAAGGGGTTGTTTTTATAAGGGCCCTGCAGGAAAGCCCAACTTTTAAGCCAAGGCAAAGGCGGTGCATCTGCAGCCCGTGGTCCATACGCACAGAACGGTGCGCCACCGTTATCCAGTATCCAAAACCTAAAAAAGCGCAAGCTGGAGAACATCCGGTGGCAGAAGCACAACAAAGTCTTGGCCTCTTGCTTCCGCTTGCCCTAGTGCCGTGACTAGCGTTTTTTGTTCAGCTTGGCCAGCCGCTCTTCGATCTTGAGGTTTTTAGCCTTGAGTGCGTTTATCTTCTGGTTTATCTTGTCAATGTCCACCGGGGAAAGTGCCCCCTTGGCCTGACCCTTGGTGAGCTTGGTGCGGAGCTTGTCCACCTTGCGCTGGTTCTTTTTTAAGGCCCCCTCCTTCTTGGAAATCTCCTTTTTCAGTTTTTCCAATTTGGCCCTCTCCTTCTCGGCCTTGGATGCTTTTTTGTTGCGCTTGGCCTCTTTTTTGGCCTTCTTTCTGGCTTCCTCGGCCGCCCCTACCTGAGTGCCGGTCTCCTTTTCCTTGGCCACTTCCACCTCATTTTTCACCTCTGCCGGGGTTTCCTGCGGCGCGGGCACCTCTTGGGCCCATACGCCGGAAACACAGCCCAAGGCCAAAACAGCCCAAATGATGCTCTTTTTCATGCTTAGTCGATTTAATTCCCTATTCATTGGCACCGCCAAAAGATTTGTTACTCCGAGGCTTGCCTAGAAATTAAAATTCAGTTTCTCAATAATGGCTCGTGGGCTTGCCCCGAAGTGGTTTACTTTTTCCGATTCAAAGATACGATCATTGCGGCCATGGCCGTATGGTTGACCTTAAAAATCCATTACTTTGGCAAAATCGCCGCGAACCACAATCTTGGACTTTGCAAGCCCCAGAAACCCCTAATTGTCTATTTTTGCCCTATGTTACCCAACGACACCATCATTGCCCTTGCCACCCCATCCGGAATGGGTGCCATTGCGGTGATCCGCATTTCCGGGCCAAAGGCCATTGCCCTGGCCAGCGATCACTTTACCGCCGCTAACCATAAGAAACTGGAAACGCAAAAAAGTCACACCATCCACCTGGGCCATATCGTGGATGGAAACAACATCTTGGACGAGGTACTGGTATCCGTCTTTAAAAACCCCCGATCCTACACCGGAGAGGACGTTGTGGAGATTTCCTGCCATGGCAGCACCTACATACAACAACAGGTCGTACAGCTTTTTTTGAGGAAAGGCTGCCGTGCCGCCACCGCCGGGGAGTTTACCATGCGGGCCTTTCTCAACGGGAAAATGGATCTTAGCCAAGCGGAGGCGGTGGCAGACCTCATAGCGAGCGACAGCCGGGCGGCGCACGATATTGCCATGCGCCAGATGCGGGGCGGGTTTAGCAACCAGATCCAAGAGCTGCGCCAAGAACTGCTCAATTTTGCCTCCTTGATCGAGCTGGAACTCGATTTCTCGGGGGAAGACGTGGAGTTCGCCGATCGCACCCAATTTAACCAACTGTTGCAGCGCATTACCCAGGTGCTCAAGAACCTCATTGACTCCTTTGCCCTGGGAAATGTGATCAAGAACGGTATTCCCGTGGCCATTGTGGGCGAGCCCAACGTGGGCAAGAGCACCCTGCTCAATGCCCTCTTGAACGAGGAACGTGCCATTGTGAGCGATATTCCCGGAACCACAAGGGACACGGTAGAGGATCAGATCGCCATTGACGGCATCAATTTTAGGTTCATTGATACGGCCGGGCTCCGCGAGACCACGGACAAGGTGGAGCAAATAGGCATTGCCAGGGCCCTTGAAAAGATCACCCAGGCCCAACTGGTCATGTACCTCTTTGAGGCCGGCCAAGACAAGGACAGGGAAATCAAGGCCCTACAGCAGAAATATCCGGACAAGTCCATACTGCTCGTTGCCAACAAAGTGGATGCCGTGCCCCAAAGCCGACGCACCACTTTGAAACAGCGGTACAACGACCTTGTTTTAATGGCGGCCAAGAACGGGGAAGGCCTGGAAACCTTGAGGACCACTTTATTGGCACGCTCCCAGGCGGGGGCCATGGGCCAAAACGATACCATTGTAAGCAACAACAGGCACTATGATGCCCTCTTGAAAGCCTTGGAGGCCATACAAAAAGTAAAGGAGGGCATGGACACGGAACTGCCCAGCGACCTTATGGCCATTGACATCCGCGAAGCGCTGATGCACTTGGGGGAAATAACGGGCGCGGTCTCCACGGACGATCTGTTGGGGAATATCTTTTCCAATTTTTGTATAGGGAAGTAAATAAATGCCTAATCTGAGTCCAGAATTGAATCTATATGTTTGATCTGCGACAAATACAATAAACGACCAGTTAATCAAACTAACCATAGCAACCAAATTTTAAATTCTACGTATCAGTTGAGACCTTCCAAAAAATCCAGCCTACAAATAATCGGTTAGTCATTAAAACATGTATTGCCAATCTGTTGACAAGTACTGAAAACGTAAGCAAATTAGCGTTATTTCTTAATAAACTTTTTTGTCCATTTTTTTTCTTGACCGTGATATTCAAAGAAATATAACCCGCTGGCAAGCTGTTTAAGATCAATGCTATCGCCTTCTAGTTCGCCTTCCTTGATCAATGTGCCGTGGATACCAAAAATGCGATACAATCCTCGATCTTCCAACCCAAGACCTTCAATATAAAGTGTGCTGTCTACTGGGACGGGAAACATCCTGAATTTGTCTTTTTCATTCGGGGTTGGGTTTTCTTCCAAAGGCACCTCCTCTTTATCGCCAGCTCTTGCCACTATTTCAATTTTAACCAATGAGGCCCCTCCTGAAAAAAAGATATTACCTTTCTCATCTATAACCTGGGCGTTGCCCCCATCGTCATAGCGATTATCTGTAAAAGGGCCCCTGGGTCCCAGATATACTTCAAGTACCACCTCACCGGTAGTCCAATCAATGCCATAATAATAGTAATTGCAATCAGAATCCTTTCGACCGCTCCCATAAACCAAATTGGAACCACGGCTATAGGTAAGGATATTGTTAAAATTAACCTCTGTATTTACCCAGTCGATAACGAATTTATCTGCATCCGTATCCCAATGAAGTTTCTGCACGCCTTTTACCGTTGGGCATTTTTGTCCCAAAAAACCATTAAATTGAGCTACGGCTATTTCATAACCGTTGGCACAGGGCGAATTTTCAATGGACTGAAATTGATTATTAAAGGTAAAAGCGGCCGGGAGCTTTATAGATCCAGCAAAGTGTATATCACGTCCTGGTATACCTTCCCAATTCTCGGGCAACTCTCTCCAAAATGCAACAAGGTTATTGTTTGCATGCCCATCGGCGACCACGACAATCTTATCATTGCCTTCTCCCCAACCCATTAAAGTAGGCGTGGTTCCGCTTCCTTCCGCGAAAGTTCCGGTTGGGCCATCCGCCACAAAATCATAGATAGCACTGTATCCTGTTGATACTTTTGACCCGTCCCATTTGATCTGTAACATTCTTTTGGTGGTTACGATATAGAAGTTATTTTCTTCATCTGCGGCCAGCAGGTTGTGGGTCAAGATTTCATCTCCCATAGTTGGTATACGGTAACTATCCAATAACTCAAAATCAGGGGAAATAATACCTATAGTGGCGTAATCGGCCTTAGGTTCCCGCCTACTTAAAAAAGCAATATTACCGTCATACAACAGAGTGAAATTAGGAACTCTATGGATTCCCAGTTTACCAAAATCAAAAGTATCTAGCACAACGATATCCGAATACGGATCGTTCACATCGGCATCGGAAAGTTTGAACAACTTTGAACTCCGATATGGAAACTTTCGTAAGGGTTTTGGGTCAAAAGTATACCATATTTTGTCTTTTCCTTGAAAAAAAGACCAGCCAAAAGATCTGAAGGCATCAAAATCGATTCGCAAACTGTCTATTGTTTTAATTTTTCCTCCTTCATCTATAAACTTAAAAACATGAGTGGCGTTGGACTGTAGCATGACCCGTTTACCATTTGGATATTTTTCGGATAGATACGTATACGGTGAGGTGCTGCCCTTTATCTTTTTTCGATATATAACTCGTAGGGAATCTCCAGGCATCGGACCGGGCAAGCATGTAGATGCCTGGCAATAATTGTTTCTGTGAAAAATCGGATAGGGTGAATCCGCAAGAAAAGGGTTGGCCGGGGGATCGTCTGGGCATACTGAAGTCTGCCCAAAAACGAAATCATTGTACGAAATAGTAATAAAAAATAGGGCGAGCAAGAATTTGGTTTTCATCTTTAAGATTAAATGAGTATTTATAAAATCAAGCGGGTTGCATTGTCTCTGATTGCAGAAAATCTATTCACATATTCCATTCTGCCAAATTACACTTCATTATTCTATCGTAATCTCCCCGGCCATTGACCTATGTCCGGCGTTGACAACTCCCCCTACCGCGCTGCTTTGTGTTAACTAGCCAATGGCAGTTAGCGCGATCAACCATCTTGCGGGTTGGAGGTCTATTTTGCCCTAGCTGTCGCTTATTTGCGTTAACTACTAGACACTCTAATATAATTGTACAAAAAATTAAGGCTTTGTGCTTTCCTTATAATTTCACTTTTAAACATTTTAAGTTATTTAATTGCACTGTTCTTTTTGAATACTACAGCATTATATGTACTTTGAGTTTCCACGTTAACAATGATAACAACAGCACTTACTATGCCCTTAGTATTATAATGAGGGTATTTTCAATGAGTTCAATGAAATTTTCAATGAATAGGGTTCCGTCCAGAAGATTTTGGTTAAAATGCTTGGCATGGTCGTTATTTTGGTTTTTGCCATTCTTCTTTTGGTACAGGCAATTTTTTGCTATGGATGTATCAATAGTACTCGCCATAACATTGACAATATTTATTGGAGGCATGCTTTTTACAGGATACTTCTTGATAGGTAAAAGAAAGAAATTTCCGCGATTGTTCTTCTGGGGTTCCGTGGTTGTATTCAGTACTTTCCGTTTTTGCCTTGTATATTTTGTATTACAACATAAAGTGGGGATAGACTCTGTTTTCCATTATCCTGAACGCGCGATTTATTTTATCGTTATGTCGTCAGCGGCCTTTGTTTTTTGGGGATATAGCTATACAATATATGAGTGGGGACTAGCAGCGAAGGAAAAATACTTAAGGGAAAATAAGAACCTGGCATCCAAGATCATCACCCAACCCATAGTCATCCGAAGTGGCGGCAAAAATGTTCATCTGCTACCTTCTGACATCCTTTATTTGGAAGCTAGTGGAGAGTATGTAAACTACATTACGGAAAATGGGAACTTTCTTTGCTTTCAGCGAATGAAAAAGGCGGAAACTGATATGATGGGTTATGGATTTCTAAGAATTCACCGTTCAACCATTATTAACAAAAAACACCTAAAGTCTTTTTCCACTACTGAGTTAGAGTTAAAAAATGGAAAAAAATTTTCTATCAGCGCTAAATTTAAAGATCAGTTTCTAAACAAAATCTAAAAGTGAGTATCTGAGCTATTTATGCTGGTATTTGAGAGATTAGCCCTTAAACCAAGTTATGGCGCAAACAAATCTAAACAAATTGGATGTCAAGTTTTTTGCGCAAAAAACTTGACATTTTTAAATTTTATGGCTCCTAGTCTTCATTGATGGCTATCTATTTTATAGAGGTCAGTAGATAAGTGCTCATCATTTTGAACTGATTATTAATTTGATCATCAATCCATTAAATTTTCGGTCGCTATCATTTGTGAGTAGAGAACGTTTAATGCCCTAAATCGGGCTTCGATGCTATTCTTAGGGGGCGCTCAGACTGACACTTGCATTTTAGTCAGGCAATCAGATGCAAGTTAAAAACTTCTCAATGATCTTCCAATACATAACTTGGGTTAAGATTGAGCCAAAGTCATCTTGAAAGAGCGCAAAGAGGTGTCCTTAAAACAGCTTGAAAATTCGTTGAACATACACCAAAATGGCCAAAAAAAGCTAGGCTTTGGCGTATGACTTCAGTTACTTTTTAAAAAGTTGAAACGTGGCAAGAACTGCTTTGTGGTCCGAGGGCCAGACCCCTTCGGGCACCAAAAATCGATTATTCCCGGGGATGTCCATTACCCGCCCTCCCCTTAGAATACTCCCAACAGGGCCAACAAGAACAACATTTTTCAGGTTCAATTCCTCATTTGGAAGGTAATGGATAAAATCAATCCTTTCCCTATCATCGGTTTCCGGTGTCCATACCAAAGTATCCGATGGGAGATGGGCATTGTTTACGGGCCAAGTAAACCCGGAGTAGGTAACTGTGTTGGCTTATTTGGTTCTGTACATATCGAGAAAGCCGTTTTCCATAAGCTCAAGGCTATCTTGCCAAGGTTCCATACCATTGGCAAAACCCTGCTCAAGAACTACAGCTCAGCATGGAACAGCCCACTTTGTTCCTGGCCCACTCGGGGCGTTTGGCGTACCACTTTTCATGGGGCAGTTGCTCGTCATAGGGCTTTTTCAGTAGCTGAAAGAGTTCGTCCAAAACCGTGACATCACCTTGTTCAGCGGCGTCTATGGCCATTTGGGCCATATAGTTCCGGAGCACGTATTTTGGATTTACGGCATTCATGGCCGCAGCACGTTCCCTGTCTTTCCTGTCTTCTTTTTGCAGTCGCTCTCGGTAGGCCAAAAACCAGGCCTCCCATTGTGCCCTCACATCGCCCACCACCTCCTCTGGGGCATAAAAGGCCATCTGTATGGCGGCCAGACCGCTATCCCCACCCTGTGCAGTGAAATGGGACAACTGCCTATAGAACAAGGTCATATCGGTTTCGGTGGCCTGTAGCACGGATTCTAGGTCTGTAATGAGCTTAGCGTCCGATCGCTCAGGTTTTTGCAGCCCCAATTTGGAACGCATCATATTTAGATGGGATGTCTCCAAATCTTGCTGCAACTGGGCCAAAATGGCTTCCAAGGGGGCTGCTTCCCCAATAAGGGGGTAAAGGGCGTTGGCCAATTTATACAGGTTCCACAGCACCAATTGTGGCTGGGTACCGTAGCGGTAACGCTTGTGGACACGGTCGGTGGTATTGGGGGTCCAGCCTGGGTCATAGCCCTCCAGCCAGCCATAGGGGCCATAGTCTATGGTGAGGCCCAAGATGGACATGTTGTCCGTGTTCATGACCCCGTGCACAAAACCTACCCGTTGCCAGTGCATCACCATCTCCATGCTGCGCTGCCCCACCTCCCTGAAAAAATGGAGGTATGTGGTCTTGGACGGGGCGCCCAAATGGGGAAAATGGCGTTCCACGGTATAGTCCACCAGGGTCTTTAAGGTGGCGGTATCATTGCGCGAGGCAAAAATTTCGTAACTGCCAAAACGCAGAAACGATGGGGCCGCCCGGCAAACAATGGCCCCTTTTTCGTAGGCGGGATTTCCATTGTACAGAACGTCCCTGAGCACTTGGTCCCCACTCAGGGCCAGTGAAAGCGCCCTGGTGGTGGGCACGCCCAGATGGTGCATGGCCTCACTGCACAGATATTCCCGTAAGGAAGACCGCAACACGGCCAGCCCGTCGGCCGTTCTGGAATAGGGCGTTTCTCCCGCTCCCTTGAGTTGCAGGGCCCATATCTTTTGGTCCTGCTGCACCTCCGCGAGGTTTATGGCACGGCCATCTCCCAATTGGCCGGCCCAGCTGCCAAACTGGTGGCCCCCATAACACATGGCATACGGCCTGCTATTGGGCAAGAGTTCGTTTCCGGTAAACACCTTTAAAAACAGGTCGCTCTGGGCATCGGCCTCGGTAAGGCCCAATTCTTTTAACATCTCGGGCGAGTGGTGCAGCAGCTCCGGCGCGCTGGTCTTCTTTGGGGTCACGTAAGAAAAACAGGCCTGGGCAACCTGCCGCCTCGTGTTTTCCAGAGCGGGGTCTGCCGGTAATTTTTTTGTAAAGACATCATTTATATGGAGCTTAAGTAGGGTCATCTGTTCTCTTCCTTTTCTCCAAAGTTACCACCTTCTTTTGGGATGGCCAGTACCCTGTCTTGGTGGCCCCGCAAAAAAGAAAGCCCGGACAGTCATTGTCCGGGCTTCCCTTGAATAGGTACACATTATCCCACTGTGTATGTCGGCGTCTTAGGCTTCACAACTGGCACAATCTTTCTTCTGCTTGAATTTCTGTGCCGCGTTCATGCTGTGTTGGTAGTAGAGCGATTTAAGGCCCAACTTCCAGGCGGTAACGTGTATTTTGTTTATTTCCTTTACCGGCATGTCCGGATGCACAATGATGTTCACGGACTGGCCCTGGTCAATGTGGTTCTGGCGGTTGGCCGCTTGGTACACTATGTCCAGCTGGTCTATTTCGGAGTAGGTCTTGAAGACATCCTTTTCCTGGTCCGTCAAGAAATCCAAATGTTGTACGGAACCGTCATAGTCGCGTATGCTTCTCCACACCTCTGTGGTATTTTTGCCTTTTTCCTCCAGAAGGGCCACCAAGAAGGGGTTCCTGATGGTGGTCTTTACCTTGGCAATGTCCTTTACGTAGGTATTGCTCCAGATGGGCTCTATGCCCTGGGACACCTGCCCAAGGATAAAGGCCGATGAGGTGGTGGGCGCCACGGCGTTCAGTGTGGCATTTCTTCTGCCGTAACCTTTCAAGATCTCTGGCTCGCCAAAGGTGGCCGCCAATTCCTCGGATGCCTTATAGGATTTTTCCTTTATGGTCCTGAAGATCTCGTTGTTAAGGTCATAGGCCTCCTGGCTGTTAAAGGGCAGCATCTTGGACTGTAGCAAAGAGTGCCACCCGAGAACGCCCAAGCCCAGGGCACGGTTGTCCTTGGCAAAGTTGTAGGCACGCTCCATGAAGAGGAAGGTCTGCCGATCTTCCCTGTTGTCCGCGTCGCGGTAGGCTTCCAATTTCTCCAAAAACTCAGTGATCACAGCATCCAAGAAGCACACCATGGTCTCCACGGCATCGGTGTTCTTCCACTTGTCATAGTGTAAGAGGTTCACGGAAGAGAGTACGCACACAAAAGACCAATTGTCATTGCTGGGCAGCATGATCTCCGTACATAGGTTGCTGGCATAAATGGGCAGCTGCTTGTCCTTATAAACATCTGCCGCCCCGTTGTTGGCGTTGTCCTTGAAGAAGATATAGGGGTAGCCCATTTCGCCCCTGCGCTGCAGCACCTTGGCCCAAATGGCCCTCTTTTCGGTATCGCCGGCCACCATTTCTTCCATCCAGTCATTGGTAACGGTTACCCCGTGGGTAAGCTCTTGAATGGGATTGCCCTCGGTACCGATCTCCAAAAACTCTGAAATGTCCGGGTGTTCCACGGGCAAATAGGGGGAAAACCTGCCACGGCGCACGGAACCTTGGCTCACCACATCCACCATGGACTCAAAGAGCTGCATGATGTGCACGGCCCCGGAGGCCTGTCCGTTGTTTTTCACTTCGGCCCCACGATGGCGTATCTTACCAAAATATCCAGAGGTGCCACCACCCAACTTGGACATCATTCCCACTTCGGACTGGGTATAGAGAATGTTGCCCATATCGTCATCAATGTGCGATCCAAAACAGCTAATGGGCAAGCCGCGCTCTTTGCCAAAATTGGACCACACCGGAGATGCCAGGGAGAAAAAGCCCTGGGACATGTAGTTGTAGAACTTGTCCGAGAATCCGGGTTTCTTCAAAAGTTGTTCTGCCCGATCGGCAATTTCCCTGATGCGCTCTTCGGCCGTTTGGTTTCCGGTAAGGTAGCCGGAGGCCAAAAAGTTTCGGCTGTGATCGGTAAGCCATTCAAAACCGCCTGCCGTGTTCTGGTTCTTTTCCTTGAGGGCTTCCCTTCTTGCCTGCACAAGTTGATCGCTCTCGGAAATTGTCTTCTCTGTTGTCTGCTGGGTAGTGTTCAAATCGTTCATTTAAAAAAGGTCATCACTTGTTATACTTTGTGTTCTTTTGCTATAGTTGATGGAGCGCTTTACAAAGAAGTCGCCGTGCTTGGTGCCAATGATCTCGTCATCGAACCACTCTGTCTGCTCCAATAGGGCCTCGTTCACTTCAAATATCTTTTCAATGCCTATACTGGAGAGGGAATTGTTGAACCTGTTCTTTATGAACTCGTTCACCACGTCCTTGGGCAGAAAATCCAGTTCCCCCTTCTCAAAGATCCAATCCACGATCTTGCTCTCTGCCGTGAAGGCCTCCTGGCACATTTGCTGGATCATTCTTTCATAATCGGCATCGAACCAATCCGGGTTTTCGTCCTTGATGATTTTGATCACATCAATGCCAAAGTCGCCGTGGATCTGCTCCTCCTTGGAGGTGGCCTCCACCACATTGCTGATGCCCTTGAACATGTTCTTGTACTTGTTAAAGGCCATGATGATCAGAAACTGGGAAAAGAGGGAGACGTGCTCAATGAAGAGACTGAAGAGCAAAATGGATTCTGCATACTCCTTGTTGTCCTCACTTTTTGCATTTCTAAGGGCAGATTCCAAGTACTGCACCCGTTTCATGATCACGGGCTTCTTCTTGAGGTTTTTAAACTCATCGTTGAGTCCCAAGATTTCCAACAGATGGCTGTAGGCATCGGCATGGCGCACTTCGCTCTCCGCAAAAGTGGAGCCCACGGAACCGATCTCCGGTTTGGGCATTTTGTGGTAGATGTCGCCCCAGAAGCTCTTTACCGCCACTTCTATCTGGGATATGGCCAGCATGGTGTTCTTGAGGGCGCTGCGTTCCAACTCGGTGAGCCCGGTCTTGAAGTCTTGTATATCACTGGTAAAATTGAATTCCGTATGAATCCAGTAAGAGTGCCTTATGGCGGGCACATACTCATAGAGCTGTGGGTACTCGTAGGGCTTTAGGTTCACACGCTTTTCAAAAATGTTCGATTTCCGCTTTAAGGTCTGCTCGTTCCTATATAATATGTAGGCCTTTGCCACATCGAAAAAACCACCTTCCATGAGCTTGGTCTCCACAAAGTCCTGGACTTCTTCCACGGTGGGCACATAGTTGGCATCTTCTGCCCTTCGCGCCAAAAGGGAGGCCAGCACGTTTTGGGTGATTTTCTCCGCATCGCCCAACCCGCCGTGCTCCACAGCGGTCATTGCCTTTAAAATAGCATTGGTGATCTTGTGCAGTTGAAAGGGTTTTTTGGTAAAATCCCGTTTGATGAGGTGCGTAATTTCCATAGTGTTTTTTTTGAAATGTTCGTGATACAGCACATAAAGATCCCCTTTTATGGCGGCTTTTTGATGGCCCGAGAATGAAGTTTTTCCACATTGTTATCAACAACGCAGGGAGGCCCAATAAAATGGTAGGCTCCAAAAAAAGTTGATGTTTTTGGACAAAAAAATTGGCTTTGAAAGGAAAAAAAGGCTATACAAAAGTGGGACGATGCCTTCCTGCCCCAGAAGGCCTCAAAACCAAAGAGGGCCTCATGGACCCACAAAAAGAAGGGCCTGTGCCCTTGCCCTACGGTAGCTGTATAAAAGGGGATTGCCGGGAATTACGCAGCCGTGAACAAGGAGCACATTAGGTCCGGGCAATCCCGCGAGGCATTGGAAGGAACCCATTTTTAAGGTCCAGGCAAGCCTCCGGTCCGGTCATTATACCCTTTGGCGATGCCAATAGTGCTTTATGGCCATCCTCACGTCCCGTGTCTTCCCTTAGACCCAGACCATGCACTAAACCAATACGACTGCAAAACCAAACGCCGCGCCCACTTTAGCGCCACCACTTTGGCCGTGGTCATCTTCAATGGCAAAGGTCTTGGTGGTATTGGAGGTGGCACCCTCTTTCTGATAGTCCGATACGTCTGGATTGAACCCCCTAGATGGAAGGAAGATGTGTTTCGCAAAGGTCTCTCCCCCACGCACCTTAAACCCAGATTATGCAGTAGACTTTCGTGATGAGGGTGTAAAGCCCAATAAAATCAAGCCTTTTGCGATTGAGGCACCCGCCCGAATGTGCCATTCGGTACGGGCGGGTAGCCATCGCTACGGTGAATGAGCAAAAGTCAGTGCAACGATTGATTTTGCAGGGATTTACAGCCGTAATACCTGCCCGTTCCTTTCAGGCGGGGAATTTCTATTGCTTAATCTGGGTTAAAAGCGGTATCCCAGGGACAGCCCCGCACGGGGAACAAAATCATTTGCAAAATTCTGATTTCCCGTGATGATGTTGCGGCCCACACCGCCGTAAAACTCCAACAAGAAGCCCCCCTTGCTCACCAACTTGCCCCCCAAGGCGATGCCAAAGGCCAAGTTGCCGCTGGTTTCATCGCTGTAGGTGATCCCGCCATTACTGTCCCAGTCGCCATCATAATCGCCCTGCACGTTGTACATGCCAAAGGCCTCAAAGAAAAACCCCCTGGCATATTTGCTGCTTATAAAACGCCGGTAGTACGGGGTAAAGGCAAATCGTTCGTAATAATAAGGTTCGTCTGACCAGCTCCCGTCTTCCGTTTCCACCAAATTGAACATGATGGAGGCCCCGAAGGAAGACTCCTCATTGATGAGGTACTCATACGAAAATTGGGGCGCCTTAAAGAGAATGAGGTTAAAGGCATTGGTCTTGATCTCGTGCTTGTCGTCCATCCTGGGGTCGTCCTGTGCGTAAGCCGTTAGTGCGCACATCACAAAAAAGAGCACAGCCATTGGTTTTTTCATCATCTCAAGCTTTTTGGTTCGTACTGGTTGCGCGTAACCCGGTATTTACCAAACCTGGATTTTCGCTCTTAGGGTACAATGTACATTTTTTTAATGAAACACCCACTGGGTATATGGTCCCGGCTTTAGAATGGTGCCCCGGCCAAGCTGCTCAATACCGAGCAAGGTATCATTGGTCCGCATGCGCATGCGCATCCCATCCGTTTGGTTGACACAGGTGAATCCTAGGCAGAGGCAGCGCTACGCACCCCATTATATTCTTGGACAGCGCTTGCAATTGCTCTTCCCCTTTTTCTTATATTTTTTACAGCACTTCTTCTTTTTGCCCACGGTACTGCAGGCCCCACAGTCTGGCACGGCGATGATACAGGGGTTGTTCAGGAAGGTGGATATCATTATTTTAATTAAATCTAAATAATGACAAATATAGCCCAAAATTCCTTTTCCCTTTAGTTTTTGACCCAGATTATGCAGTGGACTTTCGTCACGAGGGTGTATCCCGAGTACTCCGGACCAATAAAACCAAGACTTTTACGATTGCGGCGGGGAATTTCAATTGATTATCTGGGTTTAACACGCACTCCTAAAAAAGTGCGCCCTTCTGGCACATACGTCCGGTTCTTGACCAGCACGCTTGGCCCAGCTCTGTCAAGCAAACTACCTCCAGGCCCGCACGAGAGGCATTTTAGGAAAATAACCATTGGTCTCGGGGCTGGCCGCAGGGTTTAACTCCCATTGCCATTGCCCACAAAAAGACAAAAAAAAAGCTTTGGAATTCTTCCAAAGCCTTTATGTCCTTCTGCGTTTTATTTTATTCCTCCACATCCACTGCTGTGGCAATGGTATTGATGTCCCGATCAAACATATAGTGGCCAGACTTATCGTCCCCAATGATGTTCAATTTATCCAACAAGGTACGCGCCACGGCCTCCTCTTCCAACTGCTCGGTAACGTACCACTGCATGAAGTTGTGCACGTTGTAGTCCTTTTTGTTCAAGCACTCAAAGATGACATGGTTGATCTGTTCTGTGACGAACATTTCGCTCTTGAGAAAATCGGCGAACAGTTCGTGCAGGGAGGTATAACTGGCCTTTGGCTTGTCCAGTTCGGGCACAATCACGGTGCCGCCCCGTTCGTTCACAAACTTTACCAATTTGAGCATGTGCGCCCGCTCTTCTTCAGATTGATTGTAAAAAAATTCTGCGATGCCGTTGTAACCGGCGTTATCTGCCCACGAAGCCATGGCCAAATAGTGCATGGATGCATTGGCCTCGAACTTGATCTGGTCGTTGAGCAACGCCTCTATTGCTTTGTTCATATCTTTAACTTTTGCACAAAGATAAGATTGTTTTTGGCAGGCGTCAATACCGGGGCATAGTAATTATCAATGTTTCCATAAGAATTTGGTTTCCGCCATACCGCTTTGCCACGGGCCCTCAGAAGGAAGGCAAAGGGACCTTTTCCTCGGATTTTTTCCAAGGCATCATTGTAATTCCCAACGTAATTTCGGTTCTTTACCATAGCCAGAACAGTTCTTGACGCCGGTACACAAAAAAAAAGCGCATTCAAGAACCACTAAATTGAGTTTATGCCATTCACCGCAAAACAGCTGCAGCAAGCCAAAACCAAAAAGGAGCTCATTGCCATTGCCAAAAAACACCACATCCCCATAGACAAAACCCTAAAAAAACTACGCTATGAAGCAGAATTGAGGAAGTTGCAGACCGAGTTTGTGAACTTGCAGAAATGGGTGGCCCAGAACAAAATACGCGTGGCCATTATTTTTGAGGGCCGGGACGCCGCGGGCAAGGGCGGCTCCATTAAAAGGTTCAAGGAACACCTGAACCCTAGATCTTCCAGGGTGGTGGCCCTTACCAAGCCCACCACGGTGGAACGGGGCCAATGGTATTTTAGGCGCTATATAAAGGTACTGCCCAATCCCGGGGAAATTGTTTTCTTTGACCGCAGTTGGTACAACCGGGCCGTGGTAGAACCCGTAATGGGCTTTTGCACCAAGGCCCAATACAACCAATTTATGGAGCAAGTGCCGGACTTTGAGCACCTCTTGTACGAGGACAACCTGAAAATCATAAAATTTTGGTTCTCCATTTCCAAGGAAGAACAGAAAAAACGGTTCGAGTCCCGGCTCAACAATCCCCTGAAGCAATGGAAGTTCAGTCCGGTGGACATGAAGGGACAGGAGCTCTGGGATGAATATACGCACTACAAGGAAGAAATGTTCAGCAAGACACACACCAATTTCAGTCCCTGGACCATTGTCAAGACCAACGATAAAAAAGTGGCACGCTTGGAGAGCATGCGCCATGTGCTCTCCCAATTCGATTACGAGGGCAAAGGCAAGACCGGAGCCACGCTCCTGGCGGACCCGAACGTGATCATGCGCTACCAGCGAAGCGTACTACAAATAGATGTTTAAACCATGGATATGACCAAAGAAGAGCTAGACCTGCTCAATTCCAAAATTGGCTATTACGCCCTTTTTGGAAGCCGTAAACTAAACGTTGCCCAGGCCCTGGAAGAGGCCAAATATGTGAGCCGCCTAAAGAAAAAACAGGAAGAACTGATCAAATTGCAGCAGTGGGTAATGGAAAACGACAAAAAGGTGGTCATTTTGTTCGAAGGCCGTGATGCCGCCGGCAAAGGGGGCGCCATACGCCGCATTACGGAATACATCAATCCGCGCCACTTCAGTATCGTGGCCCTGGACAAGCCCACCGAGGATGAGCACAAACAGTGGTTTTTTCAGCGCTACGTGAACCACCTGCCCAACCCTGGCCATATGGTTCTTTTTGACCGGAGTTGGTACAACCGCGCCGTAGTGGAGCCCGTGAACGGTTTTTGTACCCCAAAGGAGTACGAGACCTTTATGGGGCACGTGAACGATTTTGAAAAAATGCTCATTGAATCCAACACCTACCTCATCAAGTTCTATTTTTCCATCTCAAAGGAAGAGCAGGCAAAACGGTTCATGGACATGCAAAAAAGCCCGCTGAAACGCTGGAAAATGACCCCGGTGGATTCCAGGGCCCAGGAATTGTGGGACAAGTACACGGAATACAAGGAACGGATGTTCCAAGAAACCCATACCGAGATTGCCCCTTGGACAATCATTGACGCCAACAAAAAGTCATCGGCCAGATTGGAGGCCATTTCCCATATCCTGGACACCATTCCCTATACCTCCTGAGCTTTTGAAAAGCCGCTGTGCTGCATCCATAGGGCACCCCGGCAACCATGACCAAAGGCGCTTGGCAGACAGAGCGAAACCCATTTTTGGTCCCTTGGGCGCGGCACGGCCGGCCATAACCAAGGCGCCATCCAAAAAGGCGCCCAGGCAAGAAGAGCCCCTCCTGTCAATGTAAGGTTACGTTCACCAGACCAATGGCCGAAGGTTTCCCATTGTTTACCCCATAACTAAGGTAGAGCACATCGTCTTCCTTTAAACGTTGTTGCAAGGGCATCATAGCCGCTCCGCCCGGTTGGCCCTTGGGCACCATAAGCGTTCCTTGGGCCACAACTTCCCCATCCGGGGCATTGCGCCGCACTTGAAAGGTGTAGGTGGCCTCGGGGGCCTGCTGCCATCCCACGGCCAAGGTCAGGGAGCTTACGCCGCTGTAATCCATTTTGGGGAGTTGCAACCACCCCTTGGCCCCCGCGGCCAAATAAATGTCCATCCCATTGAAAACAAGTTCCCGAAGGCCATCGTTTTCCATGCCCGGGGCAAAGGAGACCACATTGCTGGGTATGACCAAGGACTGACTTCCGGTAAGGGGCAAAACGCCTTCCGATCCGGCATCCGTGTAACTTGCGCTGATCACCATGACCGTTCCGGGAGCGCTGGGCGCCGCCGTTATGGTCCCCTTGGCGGGCAATGAGGGCACTTCTTCCTCCTCGCTGGCCAGGGATTTAATGTAAAGGGCGATCTGCCTGCTCTCGTCAGAGGTCACTTTGGGGTGGGCGGGCATCATCACCTCGCCCCATACCCCACTCCCGCCCTGAACGATCTTTCCCTGCAAATAGGTGATGGCATCGCGGCGCTCCTTGTACTTCTCGGATATCTCCATGTAACTGGGCCCAATGGAGGGCCCCAATTCCTTATGGCAGGTCTTGCAGTCCATGGATTGGGTAAGGGCCTTGCCGGTCACGGCGGCGGACACTTGCTGGTGCCCCAGGTTCATTGCCACTTTGTCCATCCCTTCCAAATAGTCCACGCTCACATAAATGGAGGTCTCGTCCACGGTATCCTGTCCATCGGGGTCGTTCACGGACACCGCATAATCCAAGGACTTTCCGGGCAGGTAGAATGCCTTGTTCCCCTTGGTGACCTCAATGGTGACCTTGGGCCTGGAGTTTCCGGCCACAATGCCCATGCGCTCACTGCTGGCGGTCTGGCCCCGGCCGTCATTGACGGACACTTGAAGGTTGTAGGCGCCTTTCTCGGTATAGGTATATGCCACTTCGGGTTGGTCCGTGCGCAGGGTATCCCCATTGCCAAAGTCCCACAGGTAGCTCATCGTGTCATCCTCACGGTCCCTTGCCGCTACCTTTGCACGGATCTTTAGGGGAAGGGTACCGCTGGTTTCATCCACGTGCAGCCCCGAGATCAACGGTGGCCGGTTCCCACCGTTGTAGGCCACATACCCCAGGGCAGAATTGGCATTTTGGGTAAACCAGCCGCTGCCGTATTCCAAGAGATACACCCTTCCGTCGGGGCCCACTTCCATATCAATGAGGTTGTTCAGCTCAATTTCCGGGGCAAAGGGTTCCATCTTATTGAAGGTACCGTCCTCAAAGAGGTGCACGGCAAACATCCAGCCCCGCATCCAATCGTAGATAAAAACCTTACCGTCATAATAGCTGGGCAAGGTTTCCTTACCGGGGTACATGTCCGAGTAATAGGTGGGGCCGGCCATGGCGTTTCTTCCACCGGTATCCAACTGGGGGAAGGCGCCCGTTTCGGCATAGGGGTAATAGGCATAAGCCGGTTGGGCCGGTGGCAGCTCCCGCAGGCCGGTGTTGTTCCGGGAGTCGTTTATGGGCAGCTCGGGGTCAAACTCCGGGCCGGACTCACCGGTTTCATAATTGTAAGCGTTGTAGGGGTAATTGTCCCCAATGAACATGGGCCAACCAAAATTTCCGGCCTCACGGGCCTGGTTCATCTCATCATAGCCCCTGGGGCCCCGTACGCCCAGGCTGTCCGCACGGGCATCCGGGCCCACATCGCCCCAATACACATAGCCTTTTTTGGCATCCACGGAAATCCTGTAAGGGTTGCGGTGCCCCATGGTATAAATTTCCGGGCGGGTTTTTTCTGTCCCCACGGGAAAGAGGTTACCCTCCGGAATATCGTAGCTTCCGTCCTCGTTCACCTGTATCCTTAAAATCTTGCCCCTTAGGTCATTGGTGTTGGCAGAAGACCTTCTGGCATCGTACTGCTCCCGGCCGGGAAGATCGTTCAAGGGGCCAAATCCATGGTGCACATATTTGGCATTGGGCTCATTGAAGGGCGTGGTGTTGTCTCCCGTGGAGAGGTAGAGGTAACCCTTGGGGCCAAAGGCAATGGAACCCCCGGTGTGGCAGCATATTTCGCGTTGACTGTCCACCTCCAGGATAACCTGCTCGCTGCCCAGATCAAAATTGCCGTCCTTGTACTTAAAACGGGACAAACGGTTCACCCAGGCATCGCCCGTGGGGGCATAAAAGAGGTAGATCCAGTGGTTGTTGGCATAATCCGGATCTTTTTGCAGCCCCATAAGGCCCTCCTCGGCATTGACGTTGGGGGTGTTCAGGGTTTTGTGGTACACATCCAACTTGGCCACCTCGGTGAGCTCCCCGGTAGCGGCATTGTAGCGCATGACCTCCCCCCTGCGCTGGGCCACCAAGACGTCATGGTTGGGCAAGATGGTCATTTCGGTGGGCTCAAAGAAAGCACCTTCGTGCAGGGTCACTTTGGAAAAGCGGTCCGTTTCCGGCGGAATTTGGGAAGTGGCCTTGGCGTAGTCCAGCCGTTCATTTTTGCCCATGGCATACTGTATGCCGCCCAAAAGATGCTTTAGGAACAGGGGCTCTGAAAAACTGGCATCCGTATGCCCGCCACCCGTGTAAAAGGCCCTACCCCCGTCATATTCATGGTACCACGAAATGGGGTGGAACGCTCCATTTGCCCCTCCCTCATAGGTGTCCTCATCCACCGTCATGATCACGTTTACATCGGGATTGATGTTTTTGTAATTGTACAGCTCATCGGACCGGGTCCAAACGGTGTCCTTAAAAAACGAAGTGGCCGCAAAATTTGAATTTGTTATGATGAAGTTGGCCTCTGGGGTGCCGGGCGGGTGACTTAAAAATTGGGCACCCACCAGCTTGTTGTACCACCCCCAGTCATATTCGGTATCTGCCGCGGCATGAATGCCCACAAAGCCCCCTCCTGACTGAATATATCGCTCAAAGGCGGCCTCCTGATGGTGGTCCAGTACGTTGCCGGTGGTGCTCAAAAAGATAACGGCGGCATACTGCTCCAGATTTTTCTCCGTAAACAGGGCGGCATTCTTGGTGGTATCCACTTCAAAACCGTTTTCCGGGCCCAATGCCTTAATGGCCGAGATACCGGCGGGGATGGAAGCATGCTTAAATCCAAGCGTTTTGGAAAACACCAGCACCTTGGGCGCACCTTCCCGCTTTTGGCCACAGGACAGCACCAGAAAAAGGGACAAGAGAAAGAAAATGGGGGAAAGAAATTTCATTTATAGACCAGTTTTAGGATGTGAAAAAGGTTTAAAAATACGCCATGGGACCAATAAAAAACAAGGATTACGATGAAAAACACAAAAAATTAATCTTTCAGGAAATTGGCCGGGAACGGGTTGGGCACTCGGTATCATCGGGGGATATTACAGGGGATTCAGGACCTACCCATTGGCACCTTTTATTTTTTAGCCTTAGATTTGCACGGGCGTTACCCCTATTTGGCCAGCGTGTTGTCGTTCCAAAAAGGAAGCGTAGCCCAATTGTAAAAATGTCCAAATTACCCAAGGAACACCAATTCCTGGACCTGTCCGATTACGGAAGGCCCTTTGCCCAAGTCATAGCCAAAACCCTAAGAAACACCAGGTTTACCCCCATAGACGTTACCCTTGGGTTTGTCTTTTGCGGTATCTTGGCCATTGTCTGCATCTTGAACCAGTTTTACTGGGCCGCGGCCTTTTTCTTGGTGCTCAAATCCATTCTGGACGCCGCAGATGGCGAGCTGGCCCGGATCAAGCAAACGCCCAGCCATACGGGTAGGTACCTGGACAGTATTGCCGATATCCTGCTCAATTTCTTTATCCTTCTGGCCGTTTGGCACATTAGCGGAGGCACCATCATCTGGACCATTCTGGCCTTTTTGGGCATACAGCTGCAGGGTACGCTGTACAATTATTATTACGTAATTCTTCGCAACAAATTCAACGGGGACACCACCAGCAGGGTCTATGAAGAGGGCCCTCCAAAAGCCCTGACCGGGGAAAAACAAAAAAATGTGAACCGCTTGTTTCGCGTCTATTCCTTGCTCTATGGCGGTTTTGACCGTGTGATCTACAGGTTGGACCGCAGGGCCATTGCCGGAGAACACTTTCCCCGGTGGTTCATGACCTGCCTCTCCACCTTTGGCCTGGGCTTTCAACTGTTGGTCATTGGCCTTCTTTTGGTGGCAGGGCTGGGCCAGTTCATTGCTCCTTTTTTTATTGGCTACACGGCCCTGGTGATCGTTTTTATCTTGGTGCGAAAATTCATCAACCTATAAAAAAGAGCGTTGATCCACCAATGTTGTGGAAACGAAAATGGTAATGCCCAGACGTGGGACTCCACGACGGCGTGCGTTAGACTAAACATAGGTCCAATGGCCAACACCCGCAAAGTAAGTCTCCACAATGCGTGGAACTACCACTATAAAATTTTCCGTCTTGCGTCTTCCGGTCCTAAGTGAAATGGTGAGCCAAGTATTTTGCCCACCATACAATGGTAGAACCAAAAGGATAAGGCCCGTTGGCATTGGCCGCTTGTTCCGGAAAACAGTGGGGATGCCCCAGGGCATCTCGCTATGGTACCGGTGCCGATCAACCGCTTCTCTCCCGTCCCCGCCCCCGACCTGCGCAGGGCACTTGGGCCCCGATCAATTTCCGGCCGCTGCGTCCAGTTCCTTGAGCAGTTGTAGTATGGACCTTTCCAGCTGTTGGTCCGTTCCCTTGGCTATGGCATCGGGGTGGTTCTTTACCAGGATGTCCGGTTCGGTCTGATTGTTCTCCAGCCACTCCCCTGCCATGTTCTTGGCACTGACGGGCACCACCCCCCAGCGGCCGCCATTGGGCAGGCGTTCCCAACCGGCAAAGCTGCAGGTGCCGGGCACGGGCATCCCCACCGAGGTGCCTATTTTAAGGTCGGTCCAGCCGCTGGCAAAACAGGAACCATCGCTGTACATGGATTCGTTGAAAATGGCCAAGGTGGGCTTGGTGTACCGTGAGGTGGGCTCCCCGCCCACTTTTCTGTCCTCGGTTTCGTAGGAGAGGAAGGGCACCCCTGTAAAGAACATGGCTAGATCGGCCACAAGGTCGCCCCCTCCGTTGAAGCGGGTGTCCACGATCACCCCTTCACTGGCGGCATATTTGCCCAGCATCTTTTCGTAGATGTTCCGGTACGGGCCATCGGCCATTCCGGGAATGTGCACGTATCCCAGCCTTCCACTGCTCTTCTTGGCCACCTCTTGCTCGTTCTGTTTTACCCAACGCGCATATAAAAGTCTCCGCTCTTCCTGTTGGGAAATGGGCACTACGGTGATCTGTTGGCGCTTTCCGTCCGGGGCCACCACATCCAACAGGGTAAATTTTTTGGCCAATCGGTTCAGATGGGAGGCCAGGTCCTTGTTGGGCAATAGCGGGATGCCGTTAATGCTCTGGATCACCGATCCGGGAACAATGGCCACATTGGCCTTGTCCAACGGCCCACCTTTGATCACCTCGGCCACTTTTATGCCGTTTCCCCTGTGCCCATAATCCATAAAAATGCCCAAGGAGGCGGTCTCGTCCCCGTTTTCCATGGCATCGGCATATCTGCCGCCGGCGTGGGAGACATTGAGCTCGCCCAAAAGTTCGGAGATCATGTCAGAAAACTCATAGCCATTGCCTACATGGGGCAGGTACTTTTCATATTCGGAGCGCATGGCTTCCCAATCCACCCCGTGGAAATTGGAATGGTAAAAAATGCCCTTGGTCCTGAGCCAGATATGATCGAACATGTACCGGCGTTGCGCCTCGGTATCCAAAGTCATCTCCGCGGCAATCTTTACGGGCTTTTCCTTGGCCGCCTTCAGGTCCAACTTGGCGATCTTGCCGTCTGCCAAGAGGTAAAGGTGCTCTTTCCCCGGATCCCATTGCAAGTTGCCACTTTTGGCGTTCAGCGTGATCAGCATTTTGGTGCTCTTGCTTCGCAGTTCCGTTTCCCAAAGGTTCAAGTCTTTTTCAAAACGGGTTAGGTAGTACAGTTTCTCCTCGTCCTTGGAGAGCACGGCATCTGCCAATCTGGAAGAATGTATGGTAAGGCGTGCCTTTCTTTCCCGCACATCCTCAAGATCAAGGGAAACGGGATCAACGGCCTTGTTTTCTTTCTTTTTGTCTTCTTTCTTTTTGGCCGATTCGGAATCTGGTTCCCCGGTGGCCTTTTCCTCTTCTTCCAGTAGTTTTTTTAAGTCGTACTGCTCTTTGGTCAAGTTGAATTTGTCCCAGGCGTCCTGGGTAAGGAACATGCTGTACACATCACGCTCGGTGCGTCCGCTGGTGGCATAGCTTTTTAATCCTTCGCGGTTGGCGAACCAAAGCAACTGCTTGCCCCCGTTCACCCATTGGGGATTGCCGTCGTTGTACCCACTTTGGGTCAGGTTCATCCGTTGGGAGCCATCGGCACTGAGCAACAAAATCTCGTTGTTGCTCAGGGTGGCGCCCCAATCCACCAACAGCCATTGGCTGTCCGGGCTCCAGCTAAAGTCTTGGTCACCGTCCTGAAAATGATAGAGGTCTTCCGGGGTGAGCAAGGTGGTGGTCTCCTTGGTCTTCAGATCCATTACCCTAAGGCTTCGCCTGCCTTCCACATAGGCCATGAACTTTCCGTTGGGCGAGAACTTGGGCAGGTACACGTCTGTGTCCGTGCTGAGCAGGGTGTCCTCTTTTACCAGGGTCGATGCAAAGAAAAAAGGCTCGTCCGGCCGTACGATACTGCTTTTGAAAATATGCCACTTTCCATTGCGCTCACTGGCATAGGCCAAGGCATTTCCCTGGGGCATGAACTGTACAAAACGCTCTTGCTGTGGGGTGTTGGTAATGCGCTTTGTCATGGAACCGTCCACGGAGGTCACAAAGACCTCGCCCCGGCTCACAAAGGCAATTTCCTTGCCATTGGGCGCAATGTCCATTTCACGTACCCCACCGTTCACTTTAATGGTTTCCACGCTGTTGCTGCCCGCCTGGGTGCGTATGGTGATGGGGATTTTTCTGGGCTCCCCACCTTCTTCCAACGTGTAGAGCACCCCATCATGACCAAAGGCCATGACCCCGTTGCCCATGCTCAGGTACCGTACCGGATGCTGTTTAAATTGGGTAACCTGTTGGGTGTTGCCGGTGTTGGCCAAATCCAATGTATGCACATTGAAGGATCCACTTTCCTCACTCAGATAGTAAAGGGTTTTGCCGTCCTTGGAAAAAACGGGGTTCCTGTCCTCCCCATTGAAATGGGTCAATTTCTGGTGTGTGCCGGTCTTGGGGTCATAGCTCCACACATCCCTGGTAATGGATGAGGTATGGTGCTTTCTAAAATCGTTTTCATACCCCTTTTTATCGTGATAGACCCAAAGCGAGCCCGCTACGTTCACCTGCACGTCCTGGGCGGGAACGGTGAGCATTTGATCCACCCTGCCGCCCGTTGTGGGCACCGCGTAGAGTTCGGGCAAATTGGCGTTGGGGTACTGCCTATGGGAAGCGGCGTCCAAGCGGGCGGCACCGAAAAACACCAGGGAATCGTTCGCCGAAAAAGTATAGGGCACTTCATCCGCGCTGTGGTAGGTAAGCCGGGTGGCCTCGCCGCCTTGGGCGGGCATGGCAAAGACATCAAAATTGCCGTAGCGATCGGAGGCAAAGGCCAAGGTACCGCCGTCCCGGCTCCATACCACAGAGCGATCGTGCGCCTTGTGAAAGGTGAGCTGTTGGGCCTCCCCACCGGTGGCGGCCACCTTGTACAGATTGCCCTTGTAGGTAAAGGCCACCGTGGCGCCATCTGGCGAAATGGCCGGGTAACGCAGCCATTGCGGCTCGGTTTGTGCCACAAGTATGGCGGTAAAAACCAAAAACAGGAAGGTGGGTTTTAAGTTCATTTGATATGGTTTGGTAAAAAGCGTTTCGTTGCCTTTTAAATGGGCGAAAAGATAGCCAATTGCCCCTAATATCCAAAACAAGGTTGAAATAAGAAACAAGAGGCAAGAAACAAGAGACAAGAGCACAAAGAACAGAGAAAAGAGAACAGAAAGAAGAGACCCGACAAAAATCACAAAACTATCTTTCCCTACTCCGTACTCAATACTTGACACTTAATACTTGATACTTAATACTAGGCACTCAATACTTGGTAATCAACACGAACCGCTGCCCACAATGGAATGGGCAAGGGACTCCCCTAAAAAGAGCACGGTAAACCCTACATTTAGGGGCTTCTTTTGTAAAGTGACATCTTGAAAAAAGCGTTTTCATCCTGCTTTGCAGTGCCGCAAGGAATCTCTTTGGGGATGGAAACAGCAATAAGGCCCAAGTTCTTTTTATTTTTGCGGTTGATGCCCATTTGATGATGACCACCCAACGGAAACAAACCATCCTGTGCCAAGAGCGGTGGTTACGCAGCCGCCCCTGTGCGCACTATGGGCATCTCAATGAGGTACGTCCCAAAAAGAACAACCAATGAAAAGCACCAAGGAAGAGCAGTATTGGACAACGCGTTACCGGAAGGCGCAGACGGGATGGGACATTGGGTACCCCTCCACGCCGATCAAGACCTATGTGGACCAGCTGAAGGACAAGGACAAAAAAATCTTGATTCCCGGGGCCGGAAACGCCCACGAGGCAACCTACCTCTGGAAAAAGGGATTTACCAAGGTGTACGTGCTCGATATTTCCAAACTGCCCCTGGAAAATTTTAAACGGGAAAATCCCAGTTTTCCCCAAGCCCAATTGCTGCACGAAAATTTCTTTGACCACCAGGGGCAGTACGACCTTGTTTTGGAACAGACCTTTTTCTGCTCCTTTAGGCCCACAAGGGATAACCGAAGCGCATACGCCAAACAAATGGCCGCATTGATCAGACCCAAAGGGAAATTGGTGGGCCTTTGGTTTAATTTTGCCCTCTCCCAGGATATGGAAAACCCGCCCTTTGGGGGCCATAAGGAAGAATACCTGGGGTACTTGGCACCGTATTTTAAACCCATCAGCTTTGAAACGGCCCACAACTCCATAGCTCCCAGACAAGGGAAGGAACTTTTTGGGATTTTTGAGCGGAAGTAAACGATGTTGGCCTGGCCAGTTCAACCTACCGCTTAGATTGTACCTTAAAGAATGGCCGAGCCCTAGTTAAAAACAGAATTTATTTACCAAGTCTGTAAACGTAACGTTTAAAAGGTTACACCAGTGTTCAAAGACCTTTGGGCCATAGATCACTCACCTATTTTTCTGGTCGAGGGCTCCTTTTTTTCTCAACAAACTTTTCCCATTATGGTTACTTCCCCCAGAAGGGGAAGGAACACAGACCGAAAATGAGAGGACATGCCAATGATTTCAAGAGATTTTATTTTTTAATCCGTGCGACATAAAAATGTCAACGCAAAAATAAAAAAGGGCCAATTGTTTTACTACGGGTTTCAAAGCAAGCAAGAATGCCATACGCTACCCTCATTGGGACAATTTCGCCAAATCCACTGGAGTTGTTGTTTAATGTTGGCCAATCACCTCTGTATAGGCGCGGGAAGTTGTTTTTTAGTACTTTGGCTCCCATTTCCCTAAACATGCAAAATCACCCAAAACCATTTTACGTTTCCAAACCAGGCTTTGCCTGTATGCTACTGGGCATTATGCTTATTTTGGTTTTTCCCATTACAGCGTGCAACAACGCTCCCTGTGCGGAGGAATCGGAGCCGTATTGGGGCGGCAACCTCCTTTCCCGTAAAATGCACAATACCAAAATTAAGGGAGAGAATGTCACCATACGCCAAGCCTTCGGTGACCTGAGAACCGCGGAACGCAACATACGCCCCAGACAGGGCTTTATTACCCTAAGGCTCCATTTGGACAAGCACGGCAATTTCTGTGAGCAGGAAATTTTTGAAATTGACCGCGATTATCGCCCCACATCATTTAACGAGGGCGACCTTGGCACAAAACTAATGGCCACCTCAGCAGCACTGACCGGTTGGAGCAATGCCACCGAAACCAAGACCTACTACCTCATTAGATTCAAAATTGAAAACGGAAGCATTCTCGAAATTTTTTAAAATATCCCTCGCCATCTTTCTCATTGCCCTTATCTTGGTAATAGCGGCCGCTATCTCCTTTAATAATTATCTAGGCGGAATTGAAAAGGGCGTCAGGGATTTTACCTCGACCAACAGTGATGACTATTGGGAGTACTCCATTGCCCGTTTCAACAAAGCGGGAGATTTCCACAACGGGTTCCGCTATTTGGACAAGGCTGTTGCCTTGGAACCCCTAAAACATTTAGGGTACAGGGGCTGGATCCGTCTCAGGAAGCTGAGGGACTATGATAAGGCCTTATTGGATTTTGATCGCTTGGATGCCCTGACCCCGAATACCGTGGATGCCCCATGGGGCGAGGACATTAACTTTTTGCGCGGCGAGTGCTATTTTGGCAAAAAGGACCATGCCCGGGCCATTGCTGCCTTCAATGCGGGAATAGAGCACCTGGGCAGGGACTGGGTAGATGTGCACAGTTTTGTGTATTTGGGCCTGTGCCATCTTGAAATGGGAAACACAACCCAGGCCATAAGCGAATTTCAATATGCCCTTGAGCAGTACCCCCAGACCTGCGAAGCCCATTTTGGACTGGCCCGAACCTATCTTTCCCTGGGCCAAAGGGAAAAGGCCGAGGAACACCTTGCCCTGGCCGAAGAAAACCTGATCTACAAACGCGATGACCACTATAACGAATTTCTGAATGAGATTTATTGGGGAGACATTGCGCAGCTAAAAAAGAAGCTCTCCGTACCATGAACAGGGCTACCCCTATGTTTCTTGAACCGCGTCAGCATTGAAATTGGGCCGTAGCGGGGCCAAACCCAATCTTTCGTTTTCAATCGACAAAAACACATTCAATTCCCTTGGCCGATTTTCAAACTGGAACGGCCTTTGTTTTTAGGTAACCTCCGCTTGTAGCAGTAAGCATGCCCCTGTTGCAGCTCGATTTTTACACCGAGGGAAAGACAAAAGGGCAAATGGGAGGTACAAGGCAGCTTTTTGTTATCTTTAGGCACCGATAAAATCAACCTAAAATGCTACATAAACACCTCCTTACCGGGCTGCTTGCCCTCGCGGCAACCTCTCTTTCCCTGGGGCAGAAGAACAATGCCAAGGACTGGGACGTGGCCAACCCCAAGGGCAACTTCAACTACAAAAACCACGAGTTTACCACCAACGAGGGCACCTGGATGAACCTGGACGTGAGTCCGGATGGCAAGACCCTGGTGTTTGATCTGCTGGGCGATATCTATTCCATGCCCATTTCCGGGGGAAAGGCCAAAGTGCTGCGAAGCGGCATTCCCTTTGAAGTGCAGCCGCGATTTAGTCCGGACGGTACCCACATTGCCTTTACCAGTGATGCCGGGGGCGGAGACAATATCTGGGTAATGAAGGCCGATGGATCGGAGGCCAGGGCGGTGACCGAAGAAAATTTTAGACTGCTCAACAATCCATACTGGACCCCAGATGGCCAGTACATTGTGGCCCGAAAGCACTTTACCTCCCAACGCTCCTTGGGTGCCGGGGAAATATGGCAGTACCACATTAGCGGGGGATCGGGCACCCAGCTCACCAAGCGGAAAAACGACCAACAGGACGTGAACGAGCCCAACATTTCCCCAGACGGACGGTATCTTTATTACAGCGAGGACGTGTATCCCGGAGGCTTCTTCCAGTACAACAAGGACCCCAACAAGGAAATTTATGTCATAAAAAGGTATGATATGGAAACGGGCGAGACCACCAAGATCACCGGAGGTCCCGGAGGAGCGGCACGCCCCCAGCTCTCCAGGGACGGCAAACTCTTGGCCTTTGTAAAGCGCGTGCGCACCAAGAGCGTGCTCTACCTGCACGATCTGGCCACCGGAGAGGAATGGCCCGTGTTCAGTGACCTGAACAAGGACCAAAAAGAGGCTTGGGCCATCTTTGGGGTATATCCCAACTATAGCTGGTTGCCCGGGGACAGCGCCCTGGTGTTCTGGAGCAAGGGAAAAATAAACAAACTGGACATCAATACCCTTGCCGTGACCAACATTCCCTTTACGGTGGAGGCCAGTATCCCCATTGCCGAGACCGTACATTTCAGCAACCCGGTGGATGAAGATTCCTTTGACCCCAAGGTGATCCGCCACGCCGTGACCTCGCCGGACGGGAAAACGTTGGTGTTCAATGCACTTGGACAACTGTGGACCAAAAAATTGCCCAATGGCACCCCCAAAAGGCTCACCAACGCCACGCATTTCGAGGCAGAGCCCTCCTTCTCGCCCAACGGAAAAGAGGTGGTCTATGTGAGCTGGGACGATGCCCGCTTGGGTGCCATCCACAAAGTGGCCCTGAGCGGTGGCGCATCGACCCAGTTGACCACCAAAAAAGGAATCTACAGAAACCCGGCCTTCAATGCAGGGGGCACCCAGATCGTGTTTCACAAGGAATCGGGGAACACCGATCAAGGGCTCAGCTTTGCCAATGATGCCGGATTGTACACCATGCCCGTGAACGGCGGAGAGATGACAAAAGTCTCTGAAGAGGGCCAATACCCCCAGTTCAGTGTAGATGGGCAGCGCATCCTGTACCAAACCGGAGGCACCTATTTTGGGAGCCTCACCAAAGAATTGAAATCGGTCAACCTGAACGGGAAAGACCCGCGCACCCATATAAAATCCAAATACGCCAACCGTCTGGTACCCAGTCCGGACAACAAATGGATCGCCTTTACCCACCTTCACAAGGCTTATGTGGCCCCACTGCTGCTTACGGGAAAGCCCCTTGATCTGGACAACAACAGCACCTTTGTCCCCGTGGCACAGTTGGCCAAGGATTCGGGCATCAACCTTCATTGGTCCAAGGACAGCCAGCAAGTGCATTGGACCTTGGGCAACCGCTATTACGCCAATGACATCAAGGACCGTTACACCTTCTTGCCGGAGTCACCGGAAAAGGCGGCGGCGATGGACACCGTGGGCATTGCCGTAGGCCTTAGCGTGCCCCGGGACCGCCCCCAGGGCAGCATTGCCTTTACCAACGCCCGGATCATTACCATGGAAAACGGCGAGGTCATTGAAAACGGCACCCTGGTGGTGGCCAACAACAAAATTGCGGCCCTGGGCCCTGCCGAAACCGTGAAGGTGCCCGCCAATGCACGCATTATGGACGCCAGTGGCAAGACGATCATGCCCGGCCTGGTGGATGCCCACGCCCATATTGGCGGATTCCGCTATGGCCTTACCCCACAAAAACACTGGCAGTTTTACGCCAACCTGGCCTTTGGGGTCACCACAGCCCACGATCCCTCGGCCAACTCAGAATCCATCTTTGCCATGGCAGAACTCATTAAAAGCGGCAAGATGGTGGGACCCAGGCTGTACAGCACCGGCATTATCCTTTATGGTGCCGATGGCGATTTCAAGGCGCCGATCAACAGTTTGGAAGATGCACGATCGTCCATTAGGCGCACCAAGGCCTACGGGGCCCAATCCGTTAAAAGCTACAACCAACCGCGCAGGGAGCAACGGCAGCAGGTGATGCAGGCCGCCCGGGAACTGGGCATCAATGTGGTGCCAGAGGGAGGCTCTACCTTTTACCACAACATGTCCATGATCATGGACGGCCACACCGGCATAGAGCACAACATTCCCGTGGCCCCGGTGTACAAAGACGTACTGGAGCTATGGAAAACCAGCAAGACCGGTTACACCCCCACGCTGATCGTCACTTTTGGGGGCATCAACGGGGAATACTATTTTTATCAGCATGACAAGGTGTGGGAAAATGAAAAACTGCTAAAATACACCCCCAGGGCCTTGATCGATGCGCGCTCCCGTTACCGCACCATGGTGCCAGAAGAGGAATATGAGAACGGCCATATCTTGGTCTCCCGTACGGCAAAGGCCTTGGCAGACCAAGGGGTAAAGGTGAACATGGGCGCCCACGGACAGTTGCAGGGGCTGGGTGCCCACTGGGAACTGTGGATGCTGCACCAAGGCGGAATGACCGAAATGGAGGCCCTGGAGGCGGCCACCATAAACAGTGCCCACTACATCGGGGCCGGGCAGGAAATAGGCTCCCTGAAAGAAGGCAAGCTGGCCGACCTGATCCTGTTGGACAAAAATCCGCTGGAAAACATTCGCCATACCGAAAGCGTGACGCACACCATGGTGAACGGACGCCTGTACGATACGGACACCATGGACCAAGTGTGGCCCACCGCGATAAGCAGGGGATCTTTCTGGTGGGAAAACAACAAGTACAATGGGGCCTTCCCTTGGCATGAGCAAGCACAGAGCTTTACACGACCGGGCTGTGGCTGCCATCTGGGACATTGACCTGGGGCCGATTGGGGAACCTGCCCTATTTTTAAGCTTTCGGCCAGGGGCTGAAACCCCGCGGCCGCCACAGGACCGGGCGGCACGTTCCACCGGGACGGTGGCCGCCAAACATCAACCCAAAAAAACAAAAAACGATGCTTGGCCCAAACAGGACCATACCGATGTCAAAGCTGTCCCACGGGCGGGCCCATCCAAAGCAAAGAAGACACCCTAAAGGGATTCATCGTATTTTTACCTTTTTACAAAACACCAATTGAACCACAAACACCTTTTACCAATGAACTATTTCTTACGCCCCCTATTGTTTCTTTTCTGCCTGGGCACTGCCCTGGCGCAAGATTTTAACATGGACCTGCTACAGGACCTGAAACCCCGGAACATTGGCCCGGGCGGAATGAGCGGACGCATCACTGCCATAGACGTGGTGCACTCGGACACGGATATCATGTACGTGGGCACAGCCTCGGGCGGACTCTGGAAATCGGATTCCGGGGGCATTACCTGGGGTCCCATTTTTGACAAGGAGGTCACCGCCTCCATTGGCGCCGTGGCCATACAACAGAGCAACCCCTCGGTAATCTGGGTGGGTACCGGGGAAGGCAATCCCAGAAACAGCCTCAATGGCGGCTACGGGGTGTACCGCTCCCTGGACGCCGGAAAAAGCTGGCAGGCCATGGGGCTGGAAAAAACACGCCATATCCACAGGATCAAAATAGACCCCACGGACCCCAACACCGTTTATGTTGGCGCCATTGGCAGCCCTTGGGGGGCGCATGAAGAGCGCGGTGTGTACAAAACCACGGACGGAGGCCAGACCTGGGAGAAGATCCTCTTTGTGAACAACAAGACCGGCGTGGCAGACATGGTCATGGACCCCACCAACCCCAACAAGTTGTTGGTGGCCATGTGGGAGCACAAACGCGAGCCGTGGTTCTTTACCTCTGGCGGTACCGGCAGCGGACTGTACATGACCCATGACGGGGGCAAGAACTGGAAACAGATCACCGAAAAAGAGGGGCTTCCCAAAGGGGAACTGGGCCGTATGGGCATTGCCATTGCCCCCAGCAAGCCCAATGTGGTCTATGCCCTGGTGGAAGCCAAGAAGAACGCCCTTTACAAATCTGTGGACGGCGGCTTTAACTGGAAGATGATCAACAACAAAGAGGACATTGGCAACCGCCCCTTCTATTACTATGAACTCTATGTGGATCCACAGAACGAGAACAGGGTGTATAGCATCTTCACCTATGTGAACGTATCCGAGGACGGCGGCAAGAGCTTTACCCAGCTCATGCCGGCCTACAATGTGGACAATGGCATACACCCGGACCACCACGCCTGGTGGATCCACCCCGAAAACGGACAGTTCATGCTGGATGGAAATGACGGCGGACTCAACATTACCCGGGACGGCGGCAGATCTTGGCGCTTTGTGGGCAACCTTCCGGTGGCCCAGTTCTACCACATCAATGTGGACAATGAGTTTCCCTACAATGTTTATGGCGGTATGCAGGACAATGGCTCTTGGCGCGGCCCGGCCTACGTGTGGCGCGACCAGGGCATTAGAAACAGCTATTGGCAAGAGATCAGTTTTGGCGATGGCTTTGACGTGGTGCCCGATCGGGACAATTCCCGCTTTGGCTACACCATGAGCCAGCAAGGGAACGTTTCCCGCTATGACCACGTCACCGGAAACAACTATCCCATTAAGCCCGTTGCACCGGATGCGGCCACCAAATTGCGCTTTAACTGGAACGCGGCCATTGGGCAAGACCCCTTTGACAACGCCACGGCCTATTTTGGCAGTCAGTTTGTGCACAAAACCACGGACAAGGGACTTACCTGGAGCATCATTTCCCCGGACCTGACCACCAACGATCCGGATAAACAGCGCCAGAGCGACAGCGGCGGACTCACCATAGACGCCACGGGAGCGGAGAATTACACCACCATCCTGGTCATTGAACCCTCTCCGGTGGAAAAGGACATGCTGTGGGTGGGCACGGACGATGGCCGCGTGCACTACACCCAAAATGGCGGTGGCAGCTGGACCGAGGTGGGCAAAAACCTCAAAGACCTACCGGAAGGGAGCTATATTGCCCAGATCAGGGCGTCCAATAAAACCAAGGGCGCTGCCCTGTTGATCGCCAATGACTACCGCAGGTTCAACTACACGCCCTATGCCTACAGAACCACCAACTACGGAAAGACCTGGGAACGCATTGTGGACGAGACCGATGTGGAAAGCTACACCCTGAGCATTGTGGAAGACCTGGAGAACCCCAACCTGCTCTTCTTGGGCACGGATGACGGGCTCTATATTTCATTGGATGCCGCCGGATCTTGGCAGAAATGGACGGCCGGTTACCCTACCGTTTCCACCATGGACCTGGTGATCCACCCGCGGGAGCATGACCTGGTCATGGGCACCTTTGGCCGTGCCGCCTGGGTGTTGGACGATATTAGACCGTTAAGGGCATTGGCCGGCAACAGCGCCTTCTTGGAACAGGAGGCCGTACTGTTCGATCCGCCCACCGCCTATCAGGCCGCCTACCAACAGCCCACCGGAAGCCGTTTTGGGGCCGATGCCATGTACAACGCCGAGAACCGAAAGGAAGGGGCCATGATCACCTATTACGTCAAGGAGGGCAAAAAAAAGGCCCCGGACAAAGCGGAGGCCCCCGATAACACGCCCGATGCAAAAGATGAAACCGATTCCGAAACGGACATCAAAGAAAAAAAGGACGGCGTGCGCCAAAAAGACTCCATACGGTTCCGCATCTACGATGGCGACCGTTTACTGCGCACCTTGAAGTACAAAGCGCCGGAAAAACCCGGCTTTCACAGGGTCTATTGGCAAATGGACGAAAAAGGGCCCGACCGGCCCTCACGAACCCTGGTCAAGAACCCCACCGAACGTGGGGGAAGAGCTGTACTGCCCGGCACCTATACCCTGCGCATGGACTACGGCGATACCAAGGCCGAAACCACCATTACCGTGAAACCGGACCCAAGATTGGAGGTGGACATGGCCGCCCTAAAAGCCAAACACGAGGCACAGGGCAAGGTGGCGCAAATGACCCAGACTGCGGCCAATGCCGTAAAACAACTGGTGGAAAGCAAGGAAGTGGCCCAAAAATACGCCAAGGAACTAAAGGAGCTGGACAAGGAAAAATACAAGGAACACATCAAGGAATCCGAAGCCATGCTAAAAGAAGTGGATTCTGTCATGTCCCTGTATCTGGGCAAGGAAGACAAACGGCAGGGCATTACCAGGAGCCAAGAACCCACGGTAATGCGAAGGTTGGGCACGGCAGGCTATTATGCCGCCAGCCGGCAAACCGGCCTAACCGAAACCGAGGAGCACCTGATGCGCATGGCCGCGGATGCCCTTGAACAGGCCTTGGCCAAGACCAACGCCTTCTTTGACCAAAAATGGGCCCCGTACAGGAAATCCATTGAAGCCTTGAATGTTTCACCCTTCAAGGAAACCAAGACGTTTAAGATGTGATTTTAAAAGGGGCGGGCGCTGAGCTTGTCCCTTTTTTTTATCTTGTGGCAATACCATTTCCCAATTGAAAATAAGCCGATAACTGGTTTCTTTTTAAGCCCTACCTCAAAATAAAAATAAGCCGTGGTTTTTTCTTTCGGACTTTTGTTTTTCCCTAACTTACAAAGGAATGAGAGCATTCTAAAAAATCCATTTAATTCCTTTTCCCAATTCCATTGATATGAACAAAATACTGTTAGTTCTTTCCGTGGCCCTTGTGTGGGGCTGTAAGCAAGAGACCAAGGAAACCGCACCCGCCATTGCGGAGACCATGAAGACCTATACCATTGAACAGATGATGGACAACGAGGCCATTGGCGGCGGTAGCTTTTCGCCAGATAAATCCAAACTCTTGGTCTCCAGCAACCGATCGGGCATTTATAACCTTTACACCGTTCCCGTGACCGGTGGGGAAATGACGCCCGTGACCCAGTCCGACAGTGCTTCCGTCAGGGCCATCTCCTATTTTCCAAGAGACGAGCGGATGCTTTTTGCCATGGACGGCAATGGCGATGAGATCTACCACATTTTCCTGCGCGATGTGGACGGCAGCCATAGGGACCTGACCCCCTACCCCGGGGCACGGGCCTCTTTTGAGGGGTGGAACAAGGACAAAACAGGCTTCCTCTTTTCCAGCAACAAAAGGGACAAGCGCTTTACGGACCTCTACGAAATGGACCTGGAGACCTACACCCCCAAAATGTTGTTCGAGAACACGGAGGGCTATTTTATTGGCAATCTATCGGACAACAAAAAATATTTGGCCCTGATCAAGCCCATCAACACCAATGACAGCGATTTGTTCCTGTACGATATGGAGAACAAATCCCTCACCAAGATCAACCAGAACCAAAGTGCCAACAGTCCGCAAGATTTCTCCCCCAACGGGCAACAGCTCTATTACACCACGGATGATGGGGGCGAATTTGCCAAGCTGATGCGCTACGACATAGCCGGCCAAACCTCCGAAACGGTAATGACCCGCGATTGGGACATTATGGGCTCCTACTTCACCGAAAACGGCACCTACCAGATCACCTACATCAACGAGGATGCCAAGAACACCATTGAGATCAGGGACGTGGCCACGGACAAAAACGTGCCGTTGCCCGCCCTGGACGGGATGGACATTACCAATGTGGCCTTCTCCGAAGATGAGTCCCTGATGCGCTTTTATGCCGGAGGTTCCCACACGCCCTCCAATTTGTACGTGTACGATCTGGAGCGCAAAAACCAAACCCAGCTCACCCAGGTGCTGAATCCGGAGATACAGGCCCAAGACCTGGTCCGGGCCTCTGTGGTGCGCTACACATCCTTTGATGGTCTGGAGGTGCCGGCCATTTATTACGTGCCCCACCAAGCCACCCCCGAAAACAAGGTGCCGGCCATGGTCTGGGTTCACGGCGGCCCCGGCGGGCAGTCCAGGCAGAACTTCAGTGCCCTGATCCAGTACATGGTAAACCACGGCTATGCCGTCTTGGCCGTGAACAACCGCGGAAGCAGCGGCTACGGAAAAACATTTTACCAGATGGATGATCGCAACCACGGCGACAAGGACCTGAAAGATTGCATTGCCGGTAAGGAATGGCTGGCCCAGCAGCCCAATATTGACGCCAACAAGATAGGCATCATTGGGGGCTCCTATGGCGGGTACATGACCATGGCCGCCCTGACCTTTGCCCCAGAGGCCTTTGATGTGGGGGTGAACATCTTCGGCGTTACCAACTGGATTCGTACCCTAAGGAGCATTCCGCCCTGGTGGGAAGCCCAAAAAGAGGCCCTGTACAAGGAACTGGGAGACCCCAACACGGCCGACAGCGTTCGGCTCAGGGAAATCTCGCCCTTGTTCCATACGGAAAAGGTGACCAAACCCCTGATTGTGCTGCAAGGCGCCCAAGACCCACGGGTACTGCAAGTGGAGTCCGATGAGATCGTGGCGGGAGTGAAGAAAAACGGGATTCCGGTGGAATACGTGCTCTTTGAGGACGAAGGCCACGGCTTTGTGAAAAAGGAAAACCAGATCAAGGCCTACAGTGAAATCCTCAATTTTTTGGATGTGCACCTCAAGGGCGATACCGGTACGCCCATTGAAGACGGCAGCCCCTTGGAGAGCGAATTGTAAAAGGCAAAAAAGACAAAGCGATGGGCTCCGGAGCGCGGTGTGCCCTCCTTTTGTGGAAGCGCTTGAGCCTCCCTTGAAGCAAACACGTTTTCTTTTGCCCGTGAAGCCCTTTGCGCAGCCAAGGGAAACGGGGGCCCCCAGGGCATGCCGCCATAGGAAAGAAGTAGATCAGTAATATCGTAAAACACTAAAAAACCAATAAGTTGTAGTCTGATAATTGTTTTGGCGACAAAGCGGTACCAAAGCAGAAAAGAGGTATCATTGCGGTATGATTCAACAGTCTCATCCGTATGGATTTTAGAAAAAAATGTGTTGTTGCGCTGCTTGTCTTTTTCGCCGGGGCAGCGGTGCATTCCCAAAATGCCCAAGTGGAGAAATCCATCTACGGGCTGCAAACGGGCGTGTTGGGCGTTTGGGCACACCACGAGCGTGGCTTGGGCAACGCACTGGCCCTGCGCGTCGAAGTGGGGCTGGACGCCGGTCTCTTTGGGGGCAGCCTGTTCTATGACGATGGCACGGGCTACCTGCTCATTCCCAGCATCACCTTGGAGCCCAGATGGTACTACAACCTTCAAAAAAGGGCGGGACGTTCCAGAAATACGGACCATAACGGGGGGAATTTCCTTTCCCTAAAAACGACCTACCTGCCAGATTGGTTCGTGATCTCCAACTACGACAACATCAACGTGGTAAACCAAGTAATGATGATTCCAACCTGGGGCATAAAAAGGAATTTGGGCGCGCATTTTAACTACGAGCTGGGCTTGGGCATAGGCTACCGCTATACGTTTGCCAAAAGTGCCGGGTTCTCTGAAAATGAAGGGGACGTGGCCGCCAACCTGCACTTGCGCATTGGCTATCGCTTCCCATAGCGCCGGCCAAGGGGCAACCCCTGGCCAGGGCATCTTTGTCCCATACCGATCGCCCCATTTCTTGCCCCCTTTTGGGCAAGACCTTTCCTTATGTTTGGAGCCCACCATCGGTGGCATCCCTGAACCACTCCATACCGTGGCGTAAGGCCTGCGCCAGTGTGGCCAAAAGCCGGCCAAGACTAAGGAATTTGGGCGGCTCGGGTCCATTCTTGGTCCATGGGTTGCGTAGATTTGTTATCTTGGGGGGTGCAAGGAGTACATGGTCAATGGTGATCTTTCTACATTGGCAAGAAGCGGGCCAATTCGATCCGTTTTGTGCCAGTGCTTTCTTTTTGGACCGTGCCCATGTTTTCGGTCCGTTTAGTGCCAATTGATTGTTTGCCGGTCGCAACCTTTCGATCTGTGCCCCTTTGGGCAATCAAGCAATTACTTTATGGCCCCATGATACCTCAGCAATTTCGGACCGCTGTTTAAATTTAAAAATATCTAACTTTAACAATGCTTTGTTGTTTTACAAGGTTGAATACAAGCGCAATTTGATGACCAGATTTCTAATATTTCTTCTTTTTTTTAATTTGTTTTATTTTCAGATATCGGCTCAGATTTATTTAGAAGGAAAAATATATGTTAACAATGAGCCCCAAAGCAATGTAAGCGTATATCTTAACAATACCACAACGGGGACAATTACAAATAAGGATGGTGAATTCAATTTGGAGGTAAAAAATGGTGTCCATCAATTGATAATTTCGCATTTGGGGTTTAAGACCATAGCGCATAATGTGGATACCGAGACCTACAAAAAACCACTGGTTTTCTCACTGTTGGAAGAAGATTTTCCATTGGATGAAGTGGTTGTAAAGGGAAAAAGAAGCAATGACGATTGGGAGTATCATTATTCAGTTTTCGTCCGAGAATTTATCGGTACCGATGAGTTGTCCAAACATTGTACCATAAAAAATAGGGACGTTCTATCTTTTGAATTTGATGCACAAAACAATGTTTTTACGGCAAAAGCGATTGAACCACTACTTATAGAAAATGAAGCGCTTGGCTATGCTATTTCATATGATTTACAGTACTTTTCATTAGAAAAAAATATCTCTAAATATTTGGGATATTCCTATTTTAAGGAGTTACGGGGCAGTAAAGGCAAACACAAGAAATGGCGAAAAAATAGGTTAAAAGCTTACCACGGTTCGCAGCTACATTTTTATAGGAGTGTTGTAAAACACGCATTGCAAAAGGAAGGTTTTGTTATAAACCAGTTTGTGAGAAAGAAAAACAAAGATAGACCCAGTCCAGAAAGAGTGATAAGGGCTGGTAAGATTTTATCCAAATCGAATGTCGTATTCAATTTATCAGGAAAAATGGACAGGCCCGAAAATTCGATTGATTCGGCATTAATCATTTTAGAAAAAGCAAAACTTCCAAAATATATAGACTATCTCAGTAAAGACGAAATAGCTTCTTCAGATATCATTCTGGATGAGGGTAAGCAAACCTATCTTCTTTTTAATCATAATTTAAGAGTTACGTACCTTAGGGAAAAGGAAGAGAACAATTACATACTAAGGAATCCATTTAGTAAACCTCGTAAAGCGGTTTCACAGGCCTCTAATGTAATACCATTGGCAAAAAAAATCAAGGTGTATCCAATTGGGGTTCTGGCCAATCCATTAGATGTTTTGTACGAAGGGTATTGGTCTTACACGAAGTTCGCAAATTCTTTACCTCTTGATTATAGGGAAAGTAATGAAGATTAAAAAAATAATTCCCCCACAACCCAACCTTCCTAGCTAACGCGAGCGTCACGCCCGTGTCCAAGAAGGGTTCTTGGGCCGGTCTCCAAAAACCTCGTACTGGCGCAGTAAAAGCCCAACCCAGACGTTATTGATTCCCACTTCCAACATCGTACTTCGTACCTCTAAATTCGTACTTCCAACTTCATATTTCATCTTCCCATTTCGTACTTCCAACGGTATGAAACATTTGGTACACCGCAAACACTGGCAAGGGTTTATTTGAACAAGTCCGAATGGGTGCCAATTCGGATGAGCCTAATTGTTTTTGGGTTTTCTATTTGGAACCAAATAATCAAAAGATCCGGTTTAATATGGCACTCCCAATGGTTATCATAGTTCCCCTTTAATCTGTTCGGTTTCATTTTTCTGGGCACTCCCTCCGCTCCGGCATGTTTTAGGAGCTTAATGGTGTCCTGTACCAAGGACAGATCGTCCATTTTTCTTCGCCCTACCCGCTTTAGGTCTTTTTTGAACTGCCCCGTAAAAACGATTTCGTACATGCGACTATGTGCTGATTTCCTTACGGATGCCATCAAAGAACCCGTCTATATCGTCCATGGGCTCCAGACCAACTTCTTTTTTGGCTTCTTCGATGGCCTTTTTTGTTTCTTCGTTCGGAATGTTCCCCACATCCTTCGCCAACAACATTTCAACGTAATTGTTAAGGCTCCTCTTCTGGGCCTTCGCTTTTTCCCTAACCAGTTCAATGATTTCTTCATCGAATCTGAAACTCATTGGCTTACTTCCCATCGTAACACGTTTAATGGATTTATAGAAATAAATATAATGTATTGCTATTTGATATACAAATAATATACATTTATTTTTCTATTGCTGCTTGCTGCATTCCATAACCTTTGACAAGCATTGCCCGGATCTATGGGCAGGAGCCGCTCCACCCCCACCACTGCCGCAAGCGTCCCTCCCGTACCAAATGAGGTGTTTTTTAGTAGCGGTGTCCATAACCCTGTCCTACATCGCAACAAACGCTGATGTACGGCTACCTTCGAAAATAGTGTGAAAACCCCATTTCCCACTTCGCGCTTCTAATTTCGGGCTTGCTGATTTTCGCAAGGATTATAAACTTTAGGCCGCTACGATTCGGGGCGCATTTCGGCCACCATTTCCGATCGGTGCAAAAACCTTGCTTAAGAGCCCCTTTATGACGCCAGGGTAC